>CAYROB010000071.1:0-6560 GCA_964425775.1 uncultured Carnobacteriaceae bacterium | reverse complement strand
CCATTGTATCGCGTCCAACTGACTTTCCAATTTGAACCATTGTTTCTGCTAGTTCTTCAGCCGCTTTGATGTCCTTCATGAAAGCTCCGCTACCTGTTTTCACATCTAGCACAATTGCATCTGCTCCTGATGCAATTTTTTTACTCATAATTGAGCTTGCGATTAGTGGAATTGAGCCTACTGTTCCTGTTACATCACGAAGTGCATAGATTTTTTGGTCAGCTGGCGTCAAGTTACCTGATTGACCAACTAAGGCTATTTGATTTTTATTGACAAGATCAATAAATTCATCTTGTGTAATCTCGATATGGAAACCTTCTATAGATTCTAGCTTATCTAAAGTTCCACCTGTATGGCCAAGTCCGCGTCCACTCATCTTCGCGACTGGTACACCTAGACTGGCTACTAAAGGTGCTAAGACAAGTGTTGTTGTGTCTCCTACTCCACCTGTTGAATGCTTATCAACTTTGATTCCTTCAATTGCTGACAGGTCAATTTCATCACCTGACTCAACCATTGCTAATGTTAAGTCACGTAATTCTTCTTCTGTTAACCCTTTAAAGTAAATCGCCATTAACATCGCACTCATTTGATACTCAGGAATATCACCATTTGTATATCCTTCAATCATTGCTTTGATTTCATCTGTTGTTAATAATTCGTTTTTCTGTTTTTTCTCAATTAAATCTACCATACGTACCATAATATTTTATCATCCTTTTTACTAATTAAAGTTCTTTTATAATGACTTCGCCAGTTTCGCTACCGACTAAGACTTGATCAACAATATCAATAAACAAACCGTGTTCGACTACACCGACTCTAGCTTTTAATTCTTGGGCGAGCGCTTTTGGATCCTCTATTTTTTCAAGCGCTAAATCAATCACATAATTCCCAGAGTCTGTTAGCAATCTTTCTCCTGTTTCATCTAATCTGAAACTTGGCTTATAGCCATCTTTTTCAAATATCTTAAACAAGAATTCGCTTCCAAAAGGAACAACTTCAACGGGTAACGGGAAAGCACCTAACTGATCGACTAATTTAGAGTCGTCAACAATCCAGATGTTTCGTTTCGAACGGGTAGCGACAATTTTTTCAAATAAATGTGCCGCGCCACCACCTTTGATTCCTTGAAAATCTGGTGACACCTCATCCGCTCCATCGATGGTTAAGTCAATCTCATCCACTTCCGATAAATTTTTGATATTTAAACCGAGTGATAGCGCCAAATCAAAGGTCGCATTTGAAGTTGCCACACATTCGATTGTTAAATTCTCTGCTTCCACTCTTTTGGCAAGGGCTTCAACCATAAA
Organism: uncultured Carnobacteriaceae bacterium; assembly: GCA_964425775.1. Classification (GTDB taxonomy): domain Bacteria; phylum Bacillota; class Bacilli; order Lactobacillales; family Carnobacteriaceae_A; genus Atopostipes. Next base: position 5,247 of record CAYROB010000071.1, on the reverse strand, counting down.
AACAGCTGTTGAGCCGGTCCCTAAGCCCACAACCATATTGTCTTCAACAAAACTAGCTGCTTTTTCGCCGACTTGTTGCTTCTGATTCATTTCTTTCTCCACTCCTTAGTAAACGTTATCATACTTTACTACTATACCACAATTGTGGCACTAAAATGAAATGAAAACCTACTTTTGTTTGAATTAACTGTGAAAAAAAAAGAGTCTACACCCAATATTCAGTGTAAACTCTTCAGATTTCTTATTTCATTTTGAATTCTAAAAACAAATCATTGTATAACTCCGTATACTCACTACCCAGATTTTGATAAACTTCTAAGTGTTCAATTTCAGCAAGTGTTGGATAAAATTGTTCATCCGCGACAATTTCTGGGTCAATATATTTTTCAATCGCCGTTTGATTCGGTGAACTATAGCCAATATACTCCGCATTTTGTGCCGCATTTTCTGGGCGCAACATAAAGGAAATAAAGGCATGGGCACCTTCAAGATTATCGGCAGTCTTTGGGATCACCATACTATCAAACCATAAGTTTGACCCTTCTTCCGGTAAGACATAATGGAGGTGTTCATTTTCACCCATCATGTCGGCCGCTTCTCCTGAAAAACTGACTGCCAGCTGACCTTCTTCTTGAATCATGTACATCTTAATCTCATCCGCTACAATTGCCTTAACGTTTGGTACGAGTTCATTCATCTTCGCTTGCGCTTCGGCTAATTCAGCTGCATCTTTTGAATTCAGCGAATAGCCTAAATTTTGTAAGGTTAACCCTAATATTTCACGGGCGCCATCGATTAGTAAAAGACTATTTTCAAATTCAGGCTTCCATAAATCTTCCCAAGACTGAATCGCCTCCGCGCCAATCATTTTATCATTGTAGATAATGCCCAATGTCCCCCAAAAGTAAGGGAGGGAATATTGATTGCCCGGATCAAAGGGTAGATCAAGAAAGTCAGGAACGAGGTGCTCCATTCCTTCAATTTGTGTCTTGTCTAGTTCATAGAGTAAATCCTCTTCGATTAAGCGTTCAATCATGTATTCACTCGGAATGAGCAAATCATAAGAGGTCCCCCCCTGTTTTACTTTTGTATACATCGCTTCATTGGAGTCAAAGGTTTCATAAATCACTTTTAAATTCGACTCTTCCTCAAAATCCTTCAGCAAACTCGGATCCACATAATCGCCCCAGTTGTAGATGGTTAAGGTGCCTTCTGAACTCCCACCGCTTGAATACTCCAAGTATTGGTTCACGGAAAACAGACCGACAATGAGTAATAAAATAGTGATCATAAAATAAACTAATCGTTTCATCGGCGCATCACCAACCTTTTCTTATTATACTGGCTGATTGAGTAATAGCCAAAGACGAGTAACAAGGACCCTAAAAATAACAAGGTGCTCAGCGCATTAATTTCCAAAGAGATCCCTTGACGGGCACGTGAATAAATCTCAACCGAAAGCGTCGTAAAGCCATTCCCCGTCACAAAAAAACTGACCGCAAAGTCATCTAAGGAATAGGTAAAAGCCATAAAGAAACCAGCTAAAATTCCCAGACTAATATTTGGTAAAACAACATGCCCTAACACTTGCCAACTATTGGCCCCTAAGTCTTCAGCCGCTTTAATCATGGTACGATTCAGCTCTTCCAAAGAGGGTAAGACCATCAACACCACAATCGGAATACTAAAGGCAATGTGTGATAACAAAACCGACAAGAAGCCTAAGCGGTAGCCTGCAAAAGTAAAGAGTAACAAAAAGCTGGAACCGATAATGACATCTGGTGAAACCAATAAAATATTGTTTGCACTTAAAAGGCGATTCTTGCGCACTTGATTGCGGGTATTGTAAATAATCAGTGCCCCAAAGGTTCCGATAATTGTCGCCAATAAGGATGATATCAGCGCAACTAATAAGGTTTGGACGACGATTTGAAAGAGACGTCGGTCTTGTAAAACCGCCCGGTAATGATCCAAGGTAAAACCAGTATACTCATTCATCGTGCCACCGGCGTTAAATGAATAGTAAATGAGGTAGAATATTGGCAGATAGAGTAGGACAAACACAAAAAAGAGATAAATTTTTGACCAATTGCGGTTCTTTGTCATTTCAAGCCACCAACCTTTCTTTTCACTTTTGGATTCGTGGTTAGACGCATCACAATTAACATTAAAACGACTAAAACTAGTCCGATCGTTGAACCCATGCCCCAGTTTTGCGTTACGAGGAAATGTTGTTCAATCGCCGTTCCTAAGGTAATGACGCGATTTCCACCAATTAAGCGTGTCAGCATAAATAAAGACAGCGATGGAATAAAGACCGCTTGAATGCCTGTCCGCACCCCATTCATCGAAAGGGGAAAGATAATATTCTTGGCTGTTTCCCAATGATTCGCCCCTAAGTCATGGCTGGCTTGAATAACCGATGCATCAATTTCATCAATCGCATTCATAATCGGTAAAATCATAAAAGGCAATTCAATATACGTTGCGACAAGTAGAAAACTAAAGTTGGTAAACAAAATTTGTTGCGAACCAACCCCAATAAATTCCAAAAAGTTGTTCACTGCACCAGTTTGACTCAATATCCCAATAAAGGCATAGGCTTTTAGCAAAACGTTAATCCACGTCGGTAAAATGAGTAGCATGCGCCACAATTCCTTGTGCTCTGTTCTTGTTAAAATAAAAGCAGCCGGATAAGCAATGAGTAAGGTCACCAGTGTAATCCCACTCGCGTAAACAAAAGACTGCAAGGTCATTTTCAAATAGGTCGCTGAGGTAAAATAGCGAATAATATTCTCAAAACTAAATTGTCCATCCACATTTTGTAGCGACTGAAAGGCTAATAAGCCCAATGGTGCGAGCACAAAGATCGCTAACCATAAGAAATAAGGAAAAGCTAAAACCACATCTGATTGGTCTGCCAACTGATTAATTTTTCTTTGCTTCATCCTTACACCTCTCTTACTGGATTAGTATACTTTTCCAAGCGTTTATAAAAGGCTGCTTCCTCTTCCACTTTGCGCATAATATGAATATCTTCTTTAGCAAAATCGAGTCCGACTGTCATGCCTTCAATGGCTTTTTTCGTTGAATGAACCATCCACTCATTCCCAGTTTCATCATATAAAATGATTTCATAATGCACACCCCGGAATAATTGCGTATCGACTTCCGCTGTGAACTTACCCGCTTCCGGTGTTGTAATTTCCAAATCCTCTGGTCGAATAATGACATCAACCACTTCGTTTTCAGGAATCCCGCCATCAATACAGGCAAAAGTCTGGTCCGCAAAAGAAACTAGATGATCTTCTAACATAATTCCTTCCACAATATTACTTTCGCCAATAAAATTTGCGACATATTGATTCAGAGGCTCGTCATAAATATCGATCGGACGCCCCTTTTGTACTATCTCGCCTTCTTTCATCACAAATATCTCATCACTCATGGCTAAAGCTTCTTCTTGATCATGCGTGACGAATAAGAAAGTTATCCCCAAGCGTTTTTGGAGTTCACTTAATTCATATTGCATATCTGTGCGCAACTTTAAATCCAAGGCGGAAAGCGGCTCATCCAATAATAAAACTTCTGGTTCATTCACCAAGGCGCGCGCAATTGCGACTCGTTGCTTTTGCCCACCAGACATCTCTTTGATGGACCGATTCGCAAAGTCTTTCAAACGCACTAAATCTAGAGCCTCCAATACTTTTTTCTCGATTTCAGCTTTCGGTGTCTTTTTCATCTTCAAGCCAAAGGCCACATTATCAAAAACATTCATATGTGGAAACAAGGCATAATCTTGAAACACCGTATTCACCTGTCTTTTATGGGCTGGAATCTCATTGACCAATTGCCCATCCAAGGTCACCAGACCAGAAGATGCCTGTGTAAAACCAGCAATAATGTTTAAAATGGTACTTTTTCCACAACCAGAAGGACCTAACAGTGTATAAAACTTTCCTTTCTCCAATTCAAAGGAAATATCCTTTAATACACTAGTGTCTTCATATTCTTTCATTACTTGCTCAAATTTGACGATTATTTCTGCCACTTTCTTCACCCCAATTTTCTTTTCGTTTAACGAACTCTCCTTATTATATTTATTTTTCTTTAAAATACAATCCTTTTTGCAATTAAAAAAACTGACCCTTTTAAAGCAGTCAGTTCATTCAATCTTATTCACATGTGGATAGAACTTAAGTAAGTTCTTTGATTGGTTCCCCAATAATATGCACTTCGCGCTCAAGCTTGACCTCATAGCGCTTATAGATCACATCTTGGATATGCTTGATCAATTCAATGTAATCTGTTGCGGTTGCTTCGCCAATATTGACAATAAAACCTGCATGCTTCGTTGACACTTGTGCCCCACCCCAAATTAAGCCTTGGAGTCCTGCATCTTGGATTAGCTTGCCCGTGAAATGACCTTCTGGGCGCTTAAAGACCGAGCCACATGAAGGATATTCCAAAGGTTGTTTATCAATCCGCAGACAAGTTAATTCCTCCATCTGCTCTTTAATTTTCTCTTTGTTGCCGGACTTTAGTTTAAAGGTAATTTCCAAAACGATGTCTTTTGTTTCTTGTAAAATACTGTTGCGGTAGCTAAAGTTCATTTCTTTATTTTTGAGTGTTTTAATTTCTCCCGCGGCTGTAAGGACAGTCACTGTTTTAATGACATCTTTCACTTCGCCACCGTAAGCACCGGCGTTCATATAGACCGCGCCACCGACACTTCCGGGAATTCCACAAGCAAACTCCAGCCCCGTTAAGCCTGCTTCGTAAGCCACTTCGCTCAACTCAATAATCGGCATACCTGCTTGAACAATAATTTTATTTTTATCGACACGCAAGTCATTCAATTGTGTCAAAATAACCGTAACGCCTCGAATACCACCATCTTGGACGATTAAATTACTCGCATTTCCTAAAATAGTCAATGGATAATCATTAGCCGTTGTCCAGTCAATGACTGCCGTGACCTCTTCCACCGTCTCTGGGAAAAACAATAAATCGGCCGGTCCACCTGTTTCAGTATAGGTATAGTTTGCTAAAGGTTCATTTTCTTTTACGTTTAAATTTGGATATATTGTTGTTAATTCTGTGTAATCCACTCGATTCGTTCCTTTCAACTTAAATTCGTTCATTGCGATTAAACATTAACGTCTCTATAATACCATTAAATTCCAGTTTAAAATGAACCTCCCCGCACTGTAAAGTTCACAGATGGGGGTTTCTAAAGAAGATTGC
>CAYROB010000070.1:0-6582 GCA_964425775.1 uncultured Carnobacteriaceae bacterium | reverse complement strand
CGACAAGCAAGACTTTTTTACCTAGAAATGCTAATGAAGCGCCTAAATTAACGGTCGTCGTTGTTTTCCCAACGCCACCTTTTTGGTTTGCCACTGCTATAATTCTTCCCATAATCTTCCTCCATCGTAGCTGCTTATTCTTATTTTATTTCTACCTTAGACTATTGACTAAAGAGGTTTTTTATTTGGTGTTCCAGCTTGTCTTGGGTATTTCTTTGGTGTTTTCTTAATTTTATCAATGAAAACAATGGTTCGTTCACCAGCATCTTCAGGTAAGTCAAAGCTTTCAACCCGATCAAGTTTCCCGCCAAGCGTCTGGATAGCTTTCTTGGCATCTTCTAATTCTTCCTCGCCTTGAGAACCTTTCATTGCGACAAAGACACCTTGTTCTTTAGTAATTGGTAAACAAAATTCAGATAAGACACTCAATCGAGCAACAGCTCTAGCCGTTACAATATCAAATGAGCTACGGAATTTTTGATTTTGTCCAAAATCTTCTGCACGCGCATGGTGAAGATGAACATTTGTTAGACCCAACTCTTTAACTAAAAGATCTAAAAAGTTAATTCGTTTATTTAATGAATCAACGATGGTAATCTCCAGCTCTGGAAATAGAATTTTAAGCGGAATACTCGGAAATCCGGCTCCCGATCCTACATCACACAGTGTTAAATGTTTATCTTCCATTTCAATATGTTTTGCAAGTGTCACAGAGTCATAGAAGTGTTTTAAATAAACTTCATCTTCTTCAACAATTGCTGTTAAGTTTATTTTTTCGTTCCATTCTTGTAATAATAATAAGTATTTCGCGTATTGTTCCATTTTTTTAGAATCAATCGGTAGATTTTCACTTTCTAATGCTTTTCTAAAGGCTTCAGGGTTCATTTTATAATTCTCCTAACTAATAATTTGTGAAACAAGCAAATGTTTCACACATATACTTCACTTTACTAGAAATCTATTAATAATTCAATCTTATGAGCTAATTTTTTTGCCTCTAATCCATTTATTTGGTTGAGTCTTCACTTATAATTTGCTATCTTTGAGAAGCAGAATATTAGTGAATGGAATGATTGAATTGGATCAATTTTATCAAATGCTTGATTTACAACTCTCAACTTTAGTATATCTTTCAGTTGGTGTTTTTGCTTACCGCAAACAGATGATTACGGACGAAAATCGAAATCAGTTAATTAGCTTAACGCTAAACGTATTAATGCCAGCCTTAGTATTCAATTCTTTTAAAGCGGTGACTCCTGAGATTTTAATGACTGGCCTGTGGGCTTTTATCGGTTCAGTAATTATTTATAGTTTCTATGCACTCATTGGTAAACTAGCTTACCGCGATATGGAACCAGCCAAAAGAAAAGTTTTAGATTATGCTACCCTTGTCAATAATGCAGGCTTAGCTGGACAACCGCTCTCTTTATCCATGTATGGAAATGTCGGTGCACTTTATGCTTCGATTTTCTTGGTACCCCACCGTATTTTTATGTGGTCTCTTGGAATAAAGATTTTAGATTTTGATACAAAAAAAGTAAAAGGGCCTTCAACTTTGTATAAACTCGTTAGAAACCCTTCAATTGTTGCTGTATTTTTTGGGTTGGCTCGCGGCTTACTCCAAATTGAGCTCCCATCCTTTTTAGATCGGTCGATTGTAACGATGGGTTCGATTGTATCCCCGTTCTCTCGAATTCTGATAGGCTCAATTATTGCCACAATTAGTGTCCACTCTTTATTTGATAAAGCTGTATTACGCTATACCTTTATTCGCTTAATTTTTATTCCAATGACTGTCCTATTTATCAGTAAGACAATTGGATTGGACGAAACTTTAATTGGTGTGTTTACCATTATGTCTTCAATGCCAGCTGGAACAACTACCGCATTATTAGCGGCAGACTATGGCTTAGATGAAGAGTACGCTTCAAAAATTGTCTTTGTGACAACTATTCTTTCAATCATCACTGTCCCTGTCATTATGCTATTTTTATAGTGGAAATAAAAAAAGATATTCTCCTATTCATTAGGGAATATCTTTTTTTCTTATTATTTAGTTAAATCTTCATACCATTCTTTACCGGCTAACAGAGTTGCACGAGTTAAATCATGTGAGTTCACCCAGTATTCGGTAACTTCGGCTCCTAGGTCAGTAAAAGTTTTAATCACTCGCTGACTTTCGCTCACTGGAACAATCGGATCATTCTCACCCATTGATAAGAATACTTTTCGATCCGACAAATCAATTTCATTGGAAACTTCGGTTGGATACATCGGTGCAAACAGCATTCCTTTATTTATTTTAGTCTCTTCACGCAAGAGCATGTTCATTGCGATATTTGAGCCATTTGAAAAACCAAGATAAATCGCATCTGCTAGTGCAAAACCATGCTCTTTTGAAAGTTTTTCAATAAACGTATAGAGTTCTTGTCCACGTCTATCTAAATCTTCCCAGTTATAATGTCCTTCTCCATGTCGTTCAAAATAACGGTTCATACCATTTTCTACCACATTTCCAAGGATGCTTATAATTGTTGCATCTTCATCCACTACTTCTGCAGCAGGCAACAAGTTTTGTTCATTACCTCCTGTTCCATGAAGCAAAATGAATACAGGATGATTTTCTTTTCCTTTTTTATAAATATATTTATACATCAATTCTCTCTCCCTAATTTCAATCCTAGTCAGGTCGCTTAATTGTGAAACGCCGACCAACTTCAGCATAATCATGTCCGGCTAAACGGCTGATTGCACCTAAGGCATCCGGATCAATTCGACCCTCATCATAAATAGCTTCAGCAATATGATACTCTTTTATTTTTAATAAAATAAGATCGGCACCAATTACGCCTTCATCTTCCACTTCAATATGTTGAAACAGCTCAACTTCAAAACGGATTTTTGCTTCTTTCAAACTCGGTATAGCCACTTTTTCAGAAGAATCCAAAGTAAACATTGTTCGCTTTAATTCACTTTCATTCGCTGGTAAAGTTGCGGCTGTTTGATTCGCATCCTCGACATTTCCTGTGTCTACTATATGAATGACCGCTTCTTTATTTTCTAAAATATTACGAGCAGTATCTTTCTGCGCCCCATTTTTTCTTTGAAAGGCAACAGAAACAATAGGGGGGTTTGAAGTCACGATATTAAAATAACTAAAGGGGGCTATATTTAATACTTCTTCTTTGGACACACTCGTAATTAATGCGATTGGTCGCGGAATAATCGAACCAATCATAAATTTATAATTATCGCGTTCACTTAATTCTTCCGGACTAAAATGAATCATCAATATTCAACTTCCTATTCTTTGCTTCTTGTTGTATCAAACGGACGAATAACACTTTCGATATACTCACGTTCATCTTCTAAGAATGGTGGTAACGACAAGCTCTCACCTAATGTTTCATACGGCTCGTCTTCCATAAATCCTGGACCATCCGTAGATAGTTCAATTAAGATATGACCGACTCGTGTGTACAGAGCTTCAAAATAAAAACGATCAACTAATCCAGAATGGTGCATATCTAGATTATCATATTTTTCTAGCCAGTGTTCAAGAGCTGCTTTATCTTCGACTCTAAAAGATACATGGTGAACGGCTCCACTTCCTTGAACTTCCGTTTCTTGCTCTTTATTTTTACGAAGAATCATCTGTCCACCGTTACCACCTTCGCCAACTTCCAAGAGAGCTTCTTTACCTGTTTGTTCTAAAACAGTAAAACCAAAGACATCTTCCATTAATTTAAGGAAGCCTTCAAAATAGCTAACAGTAATTTCGATTGGACCTAAACCATAAATCGCTTTGTCTTCGGGAACAGGTCCATTCTTCCAAGGTATTCCGGCTTCGACCCCTGCGTTATTTTCATCGGAGAACAGTTGATAGCGTTGACCATCGACCTCTTCAAATGGAAGAACTTTGCGACCAAATAATTCTTGAATGCCTTCGTGTTTTACCCCATGTTCTTCAAAGCGTTCGAGATAATATTCCAAGGCTTCATCATTTGGCACTCTTAACCCTGTTCGTGAAATCGAGTTTGTTCCATGAATAGCCGCTGGGATATCTGGGAAATCAAAAAAGGTTAAGTCTGTTCCCGGATTTCCTTCATCGTCTGCATAAAATGTGTGGTAGGTCTGGATGTCATCTTGGTTAACTGTTTTCTTAACTAAGCGCATTCCCAATACTTCTGTTATAAAATCATAGTTTCTTTTCGCATCATCTGTGATTGCTGTTACGTGGTGAATTCCGAGCAAGTTTTTATTTGGCATTTTATTCTACTCTCCTTTAAGTTATTCGTTTATTAATTTACCTCTAATTAGAGATAATTATAACAGCACTTAAAATAACAGTCAAACAAAGTAACTTATGCCCACACTTTTAATAAAAAAGACAACAAAGGCTATCCGTTGAAAGCGCCACCAAGTTACGCCATAATGAGATAAACACATCAACCTCGCTTGTAAAAAAGGAGAATGAGTTATGGGTAAACTACAAAATAAAGTGGCGATTATTACTGGTGGTGCGGCTGGAATGGGTGAAGCTCATGTACGCCTATTTATTGCTGAAGGTGCAAAGGTTCTTTTTACAGATATTGATGCCAAAAAAGGACAAGCTCTTGCTGATGAATTAGGTGATGACGCCTTGTTTATTGAACATGACGTAACAGATGAAGAGGGTTGGAAAAGTTTGGCTACTCAAGCAGAAGAGATATATGGTCCAGTCAGTATCCTGGTTAATAATGCTGGGATTAGTTCCACATTGTCTGTCAATTCCTCACTTGAAGACTATATGCAAGTAGTGATGATCAACCAAGTAAGTGTCTTCCTAGGTATGAAGTACGTAGTTCCTTCAATGAAAAAATGTGATACCGGTTCTATTATTAATATTTCATCGATTAACGGTTTAACCGGTGGCGCACTAGGCTATACGGATACTAAGTTTGCCGTTCGTGGAATGACCAAAGCAGCTGCCAAAGAGTTGGCCCCTTATCATATTCGCGTCAATTCAGTTCATCCGGGTATCATTGATACCCCAATGGTTCAAGATAATCCGGCTCTCAAGCAAATCGAAGCCATGGTACAAATGTTGCCAATGAAGCGCATGGGTGAGGCAAAGGAAATCAGCCAGCTTGTTTTATTTTTAGCTTCTGATGACTCTAGTTACTCAACCGGCTCAGAATTTATTGCCGATGGTGGCATTACAGCTTAAAAAATTGAAACCATCCGACTAAATAATAAAAGCACAAAAACCAGACGTTTTTGTGCTTTTCCTTTTCATACTATTCTTTATCTTCCGTTTTGTAGTCTAAATGGAAAACTTTTCCACTACGTTCATATAATCGGTCTTCAACACCGGCTCGGAAATTTGCAACCCGTGCAATCGCAAAAAAGTAATCGGATAAGCGATTAATAAACTGGAGAACATATGGGTTAGTCTCTTCTTTATTTTGGAAAGTCACTATCCGCCGCTCCGCTCTGCGCGTTACTGTGCGGCAAATATGCAAATCTGCGGCCAAAGATGTTCCGCCTGGCAAAATAAAGGATTCGACAGGCGTTGGTTCCTCTGCATACCCATCAATCAATGATTCTAGCCATTCAACTTCACTACTATCTACTCGATAAGGATACTTCTCTGTATTTGAAGTAGCTAAATCATTTCCACAATCAAATAGATATTGTTGGACTTGATAGAGTTCTTCTTTTAATTCAGACCAGGTCAATTCTGAACTAGCTGCTTTTCCTATAAAGCTATTCAACTCATCAATTGTTCCATAAGCTTCTACCCGTAATGAATCTTTTGAAACCGTATAGTTTCCAATAATTTTCGTTTCGCCTTTATCGCCAACTCTTGTATAAATCTGCATCTTTTTTCCTCTTTCCTTAAGCAAAAAACTCCAAATAACAAAGAGCTATTTGGAGTTTTGTCTGTTTTATTTTTTTACAAACCACAGCGTAGTTGAGCATTACAGTTCGTACATGTATTACAGCCACCAATGTCTTCGACAATTCCTAATCGACAAATTGGGCAAGTATTTCCAACTTCAGAACCAAAGACAACATCATCAGTATGTCCTTGAGCCATCACATGTTCTTGTTCAGCTTGTTGGACTAACTGTCGCAATTCTCTACGATCATCAACAACACGAACGTCTTCCATTTCAAATAGTTCGATATTCTCTAAGTCATTCTCTTCTGCGGCAAGGGTTAGGACTTGCGAATCACGTGAACCATCAACATAAACCGTTCCACCTTTGGCGCCACCTTTGTACAGACGCTCATAGATTTTCGCAACTTCGCCAACAGTATAGCCTTTTGGTGCATTTACCGTCTTAGAAATTGAACTATCCACCCAACGCTGAATTGTTGTTTGAACATCCACGTGCTCTTCAGGTTTTAGAGCCATTGAAGTCGCAAAGAAGTCGGGTAAATTATCTGGATCCGCTTCTGGATAATAGTCTAAATACTCTTGAACAATATCGGCATTCACTTCAATAAACTTACCTAGTCGACCGCTTCGGAAATACTTAAAGGCAAAGTATGGCTCTAAACCAGTTGAAACATTCATCATTGTTCCAGTACTTC
>CAYROB010000069.1:987-6653 GCA_964425775.1 uncultured Carnobacteriaceae bacterium | reverse complement strand
GACCTTAGTAAAGATAGATAGAAAAAGATGCGGGCTCTGCCAGAAAAGGTGGAGACCGCATTTTTTCATAGATTTATCATTGAAAAATGAAAAATATATAAATCCTATCGATTATTAGTCTCTAAGTATGATATGATAGACTTACTAAAATGAGTTCTAAATGAATGAAATAATAGTATCTTAATGTTAGGGGTTTTTATATGGAAAAAATATTAATTATTGAAGATGAAAAAAACTTAGCTCGTTTTGTGGAGCTTGAGTTAAAGCACGAAGGAATTGAGACTGAAGTTTGCTATGATGGACGATCCGGCTTAAAATCGGCTCTTGATGAAAGTAAGAAATGGGATTTAATTTTACTTGATTTAATGTTGCCAGAATTGAATGGTTTAGAGGTAGCACGCCGTATTCGTCAAGTAAGTAATATTCCAATTATGATGATGACCGCTAGGGATTCAGTGATGGATCAAGTTTCAGGCTTTGACCATGGTGCAGATGATTATATTACAAAACCATTTGCAATCGAAGAGCTATTGGCAAGAATTAGAGCATTAGACCGTCGTATTAATATTGAAAGTCAAAAAAATCAAATTAAACAAACAACTGTCGAGTATCGAGATTTAGTCATAGAGAAAGAAAATCGTGTTGTACGCCGCGGCGAAGAAGTGATTGAATTAACAAAAAGAGAATATGAACTGTTAGTTGAATTAATGTCTAGTCAAAACGTGGTCCTATCAAGAGAAGTTCTTTTAAATAATGTGTGGGGCTATGAAAAAGATACAGAAACAAATATTGTGGATGTTTATATTCGTTATCTACGTAACAAGTTAGATGTAGAAGGAGCTGAAAGTTATATTCAAACGGTTCGAGGAATGGGGTATGTGATGCGCACATGATCAACTATGCAAAAAGAAGAAAAAAAGAAAGTTCGACCATTCGCGTAAGATGGACACTATTGACAATGGGGGTAATTTTTTTAACCTTTACGATTTTTTCTTTTCTTCTATTAAACACATTTCAACGGGTAATCTTGGATTCTGAAAAAGAAGAGATGAATGAATTGTCACAGGAACTAGTGACTCGCTTTAGTCAGCATTATTATCCGTTGGAGGAAGAAACAGTCTCATCAATGTTACGAGAGCCTGAAATTCAGTTGGGCGCAATTCCATCGCCGGATCCTTATGTCGATCGAAAAAAAGAAGTAACACCACCTGTGACCTTAACTAAAGGTGGCATTATTGTAAAAGTCTACAATACTGATGAAGACTTGATTTATGAAACGGATAAAGAAAAATATCAATTTTGGTCAACGGATAAAGAGCAAGTAATTCAAATAGCTGGTCCATTAGGCACCGCCTTGTCACTTACCAAGCCAGTCTATTCAAACTATCATGATGAGTTATTGGGCTACGTTCAAATTGTTCAAAACTTAAAAAGTTATCATGAAATGACAAGTGAGGTAACAAGTTCTATTTTATTTATTGGGATCATTGCCTTGATATTTAGTTCAATTATTGGTTGGTTATTAATTTATAGTTTTGTTAAACCAATTACTGAATTAACTTCGGCGATGGAATCGATTCAAGATAATTTAGAGTCTGAAGTTCGCTTAAATGAGGGAACAAAAAATAATGAGTTTTCTAAGTTGGCCCGCACATATAATGAAATGGTAGATTTAATGCAAGACAACATTATGAGCCAAAGAGAGTTTGTTGAAGATGTGTCCCACGAATTGCGTACACCGGTAGCTATTGTTGAAGGGCATTTGAAAATGCTGAATCGTTGGGGGAAAAATGAGCCGGAAATTTTAGAAGAATCAATCCAGGCCTCATTAACCGAGACACAGCGGATGAAATCACTGGTCCAGGAAATGTTGGATCTCTCAAGGGTACAAGAAATAGAAATTCATTATAAACATGAGAAAACGAATGTGGTTACATTAATTGAACAGTTAATGGCTAATTTTAAAATGCTTTATCCAAACTTTGTCTTTACATTAGATGAAGATTTTGAAGGCGATATTGAAGTGTTAATGTATCGCAATCACTTGGAACAAGTCTTAGTAAATGTTTTAGATAATGCTGTAAAATATTCGGACGATCGTAAAGAAGTGCATATCTCATTAAGTGTGAGCAATGAGTTTGTGAATATTTCCGTCCAAGATTTTGGAACCGGCATGAGTCAAGGTGATGTAGAGAAAATATTTAACCGGTTTTATCGGGTAGATAAGGCTCGAAGTCGTGAAAAGGGTGGAACAGGATTAGGTTTACCCATTGTTAAAGAACTCGTAGAAGAATATGGTGGCGAAGTAAAAGTTACGAGTTTCATTGATCAAGGGACTATCTTTAGAATAAAGTTACCGCTCGCATAATTTGAGCAAACAAAAAAGATTGGCTTTTTTATCAGCCAATCTTTTTTGTTTGCTTATTTAATTATTTCTTCTGTTTTGTTGTTTTCCTGCATTTCTTCCCGCTTGTTGATTTCTATTCCGCGGTGTATTGTTGTGAGCAGCTGGTGTTGAGTTGACGGCAGGACTAACGTCTCGTCGCTTTGGCTTTTTACGTTCAACAACTTCTAGGTCTCCCAACTTATCTTGAACTTCTTTTTCAATTCTAGGTTTATAGTAGTAAGTGTTGAATAATTGCTGGAAGAAAGTAAACACTCCAGAAATTAACCAGTAAAGAGAAATTCCTGCTGGACTGGAGACACCAATCATGAACATCATTACTGGTGAGACGTACATGGTAGCTCCTGCTGTTTTTTGTTGCTCTTCAGGCATACCCGCAATCATTACTCTTGATTGTAGCAAGTAAACTAGACCAGTAACTCCAGCAAGGATCAGACTTGTATCCCCTAAGTTTAGCCCCAGGAAAGACGCATTATTAATCGCTTCTGAACGACGCATCACTTGGATCATTGCAATGAAAATAGGCATTTGCAATAGAAGGGGCAAACAACCTGAAGATAGTTGACCAGTAAGGCTGACATCGTTGTCTTTATAAACTTCCATTAACTCAAGCTGCAAGGCTTGTTTTTCATTTGCATCTTCTGTTGCTTTCATTTCTGCTTGGATTTCATTAATAACTGGTTGAACTGTTGCCATTTTTGTTTGTGATTCAATCATTCCTTTTTGTTGTCTCAACGTTAAAGGAAGAAGAACTAAACGGAACAGGATTGTAAAGACGATAATCGCCAGTCCGTAATTATCTAAGAAATCACCTAGATAATTTAATGCATACTCAAGCGGTATAATTAAAAAGTCATGGACCAAAGTTGAAAAGAATCCTTGTGGGTCACCGGTATCCATGTCAAACCTCATACAACCTGATAAAAAAAGTGCAGCACTCATTAAACTTGCCATTAGTGCATATTTTTTCGTACGAATATTTATTTTGCGTTTCATCAAATTTTTCATTCCTATCTACATAATTTGTAACATTAACATGATACCTCAAGCTTGCCCATTTATCAATAACGTTCAGAAAACCCTTGATATTCTTTCAGAGAATCATCATATTCAATTATCACTTTATCTACGATAGCACTAGGAGAAGGTCCTTTTGCTAGCTCGATTATAAAGCGCTCAATTTGTTCGGTACTTCCAGATGCTTCGACATAAACAGTCCCATCACTCTCATTTCGCACAAACCCATTAACTCCAATGTTTTTGGCTAAGTGAGTTGTTGTAAAACGAAAGCCAACTCCTTGAACCCGTCCATAAACAGTTGCTTTAATTTTAACAGGTTCTTTCTTTGAATGTTTCTGATTCTTATATTTAATTTCAGCCGGTTTACGGTCATCTTTGTTTAAGTTGAAAAAATCATCAAAAATAGAAGTCATCATTTTCTCCTCCTCTTTGTTTTATTCTACATTACCTATATTATTGAGGCAATTGATAACATTTTAGAAATCACGTAAGATTCAAAGAAGAGATACATTATATAGAAGACACTCAAAAAAAAGATTGTTTATGGTATAATAGTAAAACAGTTCATGAGAAATTGAGGAGATAGTATGAGCAGAAAAAGAAAAAGAAGACAAAGCAAGAAAAAAGATAAATCATTAGAATTGATTGGTCTAGTATTTATATTTTTAGCGATTCTCGTAATAGGTGAATTTGGTTTTGTGGGAAGGTTTATTGCGAATGTTATACGAGTATTTGTTGGGCAAACTTTCCAAGTATTTGCTGTTTTAATAGGAATACTAGGACTCTACTTTATATTTAAAGGGAAAAAACCTAAATTAAATGCCCATCGATCTGTGGGAATAATTTTACTCTATCACACTTCTTTAATCTGGCTCCATTTGAGAATGTTTAAGCCGATTATGGAAGCAGATGTGAATATTATTTCAGCAACTTGGCGTAATGTACAAAGTTTGTTCAATCAAAATCCACTGGCCCAAGATATTGGTGGTGGGATGCTTGGTGCATTTTTATATGCAATAAGTTATTTTTTGTTTGCAAATATAGGTACTTATGTCTTAATTACTTTATTAACCTTTGTAAGTGTGATGAGCATTGGTGATTTCTCTTATAAAAAGTTGTTTAATAGGATTGCTAAGTTTTCAAAAGTCGGCTATCAATGGATTAAGACTGGTTTGTTTAAAACAAAAGAATTCATTCAAGCAAATATTCAATTTGAAAAGAAGGATGAATCTAAAAAAGTATCTCCCAAGGTTGAGGCACCTAAAAAAGAGAGAAAAGAAAGAAAACATGTGCCAATCGAAGGAATGAAACAGACGTCCCTTCCTATACATGATGTTTCTGTGCCCAAGGAAAAAGAAAAAATAGAAGAAGTAGAAGAGTTAGATGATGAAGAATTGGTAATTAACTTTGTTTCCGACGAAGAAAACAAAGACTATAAATTACCGCCATTATCTTTGTTAGATGATTATGTATTACCCGATCAGTCAGCCGAATATTTAGTTATTGAAGAAAATATTCAGAAGTTAGAAGAAACATTTGAAAGTTTTGGTGTTGATGCGACGGTTGTCAAAGCCAATTTAGGATCTGCTGTAACAAAATATGAAATTGAGCCGGCAACAGGTGTGAAAGTCAGCCGGATTGTTAGCTTGACCGATGACATCGCCTTGGCCTTGGCAGCGAATGATATCCGAATAGAAGCCCCAATTCCTGGAAAAGCATTAATTGGTATTGAAGTGCCGAACGTGGCTATCAGTACTGTTTATTATAAAGAAGTGATGGAAGGGCTCGACTCCATGGGTAAGACACATCCATTGGAAGTTCCACTAGGAAGAGACATCGGTGGAAATATTGCGGTGGCTGAATTAAATAAAATGCCCCACTTATTAATTGCTGGAGCAACCGGCTCAGGAAAGTCAGTCGGAATCAATGTCATGATTGCAAGTATTTTGATGCGCACCAAACCGCATGAAGTAAAATTGATGTTAATTGACCCTAAGAGGGTAGAGTTAAATACTTATGATGGTATTCCTCATCTATTAACACCTGTCGTTACTCAGCCGAAAAAAGCTGCACGGGCCTTACAAAATATTGTAGAAGAAATGGATAAGCGTTACGAACTGTTTGAAATGAGTGGGTCAAGAAATTTAGAGTCTTATAATGAACAGTTACAATTAAGAAGAGAAAAAGGCGAAGAAGATTTACCACGAGATCTTCCGTATATTGTTGTAGTTGTCGACGAATT
>CAYROB010000069.1:0-977 GCA_964425775.1 uncultured Carnobacteriaceae bacterium | reverse complement strand
TGGCACAAATGGCACGAGCGGCCGGGATTCATATGATACTCGCTACACAAAGGCCTAGTGTTGATGTTATTACCGGTCTGATTAAAGCAAATGTTCCTTCACGGATAGCATTTGCTACATCGAGTGGGGTTGACTCTCGAACGATCTTGGATTCTAATGGAGCAGAAAAATTACTTGGACGAGGTGATATGTTATTTGCACCTATGGGTTCTAATAAAGCTGAAAGAATTCAAGGGGCCTATATTTCAGATGCAGAAGTTCAGGCAATTACAGATTTCGTTCGTGACCAGCAAGAAGCTAATTATGTAAAAGAAATGATTCCAACTGAAGAAGCGCAAGTTAGCAGTGATGGTGGCAGTGATGAACTCTATGAGGATGCATTTAATTTGATTAGTGAATTAGATACTGCAAGTATTTCTTTACTTCAGCGTCGACTTAAGATAGGATATAATCGTGCTGCAAACATAATGGATGATTTAGAGGCAAATGGAATAGTCAGTGCACAAGACGGTTCTAAACCTCGCGATGTATTAATCACGCATTTACAGGAAGAAGCGCAAGAAACTGAGGATTTAAATATATCTGGTATGAATCAATAAAAAAATACAACGAACAAGGCTATATTTTATAATGACTTTGCCTGCTCCTCGTTGTGAAAAAAGAAAAAATGAAAGATTTGTTTTTTTATAGTTGATTTATTTTCTGTAAGTGCTATCATAGATAAGAAGTTAATGACGAATGTACATAATAATATTATTGTGTATAAAAATGGAGGAGATCTATAAATGTCAAATTGGAAAAAATTAGCAATGTTCAGCACGTCAGCGTTACTTTTAGCAGCATGTGGAAATGGAGCAGAAGAAACACCTGAAGATGGTGCAGCAGAAGATGCAACAGAAGAATCAACAGATGAAGATAGCTTTTCAATTGCAATGGTTACAGATACGGGTGGGGTAGATGACCGTTCATTTAACCAG
>CAYROB010000068.1:4918-6711 GCA_964425775.1 uncultured Carnobacteriaceae bacterium | reverse complement strand
CCTAAGTAAGCATTCAACATCCAAATTTGTTTTGCTGCTTCTGCTTTTAATTCAATTAGGATATCATTCGTTGGGAAGTCGCCTGCTTCATCTGTAATCGCAATTCCCTCATCATATAGGTCAATCATTGCTCTTAAGTCGGCAACGACTGCTGCAACCATATCTTCTTGTGACAAGTCTTTATCAGCAACATCTTCTTTAATGACTGAATGTTCAATAAATTCAGCCAATGTTGAAAATGGCTTGCCACCGATAATGAGCATTTGCTCTGCTACTTCATCCATGTCAGCTGTTACATCATCATAAAGTTCTTCAAACTTTTCGTGTAATACTAAAAAGTCCGAACCCTTTACGTACCAGTGAAATTGGTGCAGACGTGTGTAAAATACCCCTTGTGTTGCAACAACTTTGTTTAAAATATTGTTTACCTTTGTATTTGCCATAATTTAATTCCTCCTAATATTTTTGTTAAGTTAAGTCTAACATCGGTAGTTTTTTGAATCAAGAAAAGAGACTTATTATTTATAATTAGTCTAATTAAGAAATTGCTAACAAAAAAACTCTTCCTCTACATCGTCGAATGTAAAAGAAGAGTTCTTTAATCGTCTATTTAATGTGTTTTTCCACCGATCACTTTTAAATCTTCTTTGCCATCAAAGTCAATAATCGCTTTAAGTGATGCAATAATTCCCTGCACAATATTATCTAGTGACATCGACGGTGTGTTTGGTCGTTGAATGACTTGTTCTGGTAAAAATGGAATATGCATAAAACCTGCTTTGACCTCTGGATATTTCGTATTAGTCATATACAAACTGTGATACATAATATGATTACAGACAAAAGTTCCCGCTGAATTCGAGACAGATGCTGGGATATTTTCTTTTTTCATGTAATCCACCATTGCTTTAATCGGTAACTGACTAAAGTAAGCATTCGCGCCTGCTTCAACAATTGCCACATCAATCGGTTGATTCTCTTCGTTATCTGGAATCCGTGCATCATCCAAGTTAATCGCAACTCTTTCCGGCGTCATTTCAAAACGGCCACCTGCTTGTCCGATATTTAACACGTAAGCTGGTTTTTCTTTCTCAATTGCTTCCGCGACAACATCTGCGCTCTTATGAAAGACTGTCGGAATCTCTAGCTTAATAATCTCTACTCCATCAATCGTATCCGGTAATTTCTTAACGGCCTCAATTGCTGGATTAATAATGTCATCCCCAAAAGGATCAAATCCTGTAACTAATATCTTCATCTTATCTTCCTCCTAAAATGCCCAAAAGTACATCAATAATATATGAACAACTGCCATAATTAGCGCAATTGGCAACTGCGCTTTAATTACACCATATTCATCATCCATCTCTAACAAGGCGACAGGTAAAATGTTAAAGTTTCCTGCCATTGGTGTAAGTAGTGTTCCTGAATAGCCCGCTGTCATTGCTAAAGCTCCTGCAATTACCGGATCCGCTCCTAAAGCAAACACAAAGGGTACACCTATTCCAGCTGTAATAACAGTGAAAGCCGCAAATGCATTCCCCATAATCATTGTAAACAACATCATTCCAAGAACGTAAGCTGTCACACCGAGTAAGATATTTCCTGCTGGGAAAATTCTTCCAACTAATTCAGCAACAATATCCCCTACACCTGCGGCAACAAAGATCGTTCCTAAAGCTGCTAATAATTGCGGTAAAATACTTGTGGTCCCGACTTGTTGAATCATTCGATTGGTTTCATTTAATGTTTCTTTGACAGACGGCTTAAATAAGATCATAGCAAAAAATAAG
>CAYROB010000068.1:2890-4908 GCA_964425775.1 uncultured Carnobacteriaceae bacterium | reverse complement strand
ATTTTCACATATTCGGCAATAAGGTCTCTGTCGGCAGGGTCGGCTTCCGTCGGGTGGTCGTCGTATTTAAGGAAATCAAAGCCCCAATACCGATTACTGTTCGACTTGAGTCTGGAAACACATAAGCGATGACGATGGCGGAAAATGCCATCATAACCACAGGAATAAATACTTTATTCCCATATTTTAGCGCTCCTTCATAAGCCTTATCGCGGTCTTCTACATATTCTTTACTTTCACCAAATTGATTGAATAATGTAATAATACCAAGCAATAGAACAAGTAAACCTGATAACTCAGCTGGTAGCCATTGCCCCAAAATAAACAAAATAGCTAAAATGATCCAAAACAAAGCCGTTCCAATATTTTTTTCATTCGTTGCATCATTATATGCTCGATAGCCGGCATATAAGAATTGGGCTCCTACAAGAATAAAGAAAAACTCTAATAATTGCGCAAAAAATGTTTCCATTATTTCTCACCTACTTTTCCATAACGTCGATCTAATTGTTTATCTAACCAAAAGTTGTAAACAATTCCAAGTATAAAAGCAATTCCAGCAACTGCTAATGAAGCAAAAGCAATCCCTGCTTGCGGTGCATCATAACCTAATGATTCTAGCGTTCCGGCAATTAATAAGGTACCTGCTGCACCTAGGAATGTGTTCTGTGCATAAAAATTACCCATGTTATCCATGGCTGCTGCTTGTGCTTTAATTCGTTCTTCGTCTTTTTTACTTAACTCACCATGACGCGCAACGGCTGCTGCTTGTGCCATTGGTTCAACTAACGGTCGTACAAACTGGGGGTGTCCACCCAAACGAAGTGAAAGACCACCCGATACTTCTCGAATTAATAAATATAATGAAAGAAAACGACCAACTGTTAAACCTTTCATTTTATTAATTAATCGAATCGCTTGTTCCTTCAAACCATAACTTTCTGAAATACCAATCATTGTTAAGGTCATAACGAAAAGCGTCACTAGTCGATTGTTAATAAACCCTTCTCCTAACAAAGCTAACACTTCAACAATTGAAATCCCACTCACTAAACCTGTAACAATCCCGGCTAAAATAACAACAGCCAGTGTATTTACTTTGAATGCAAAACCTATAACTATAATGGCAATACCAATTAAAGGTAAATAATCCATTTAATCTTCCTCCTAATCAAAATCTAATATTATTCTAAATATCTTAGCATATTCCATCATTAATTAAAAGAAATATATTTCGATTAGTTGAATTTTCTGATTTCTGAAATCAAGTAGGCGACATTCTCTTCCGTCGTGGCCCAGCTCGTACACATTCGAACGACATGATGCTGTTCATCTTCTTGGTCCATAACAAGTATTTTAAAGTTCTTTTCTAAATGGGCAATCATTGCGTTAGAAAAAACAGGAAACAGTTGATTGCTGTAATTCTCATATTTCAATTGTATATTATTTTCTAGCAAGACTTCCTTAATTCGCATTGCTTGTTCCACCGCATATTTCGAAATGTCAAAATACAAACCATCTTCAAATAACGTCGCGAATTGAATCCCTAAGACGCGCCCCTTTGCAAGCAAAGCGCCCTTTTGTTTCATAATTGAACGAAAATCTCTTTGAATCTCAGGATCTTTAATAACTACCGCTTCGCCAAATAAAGCCCCGATTTTGGTTCCTCCAATGTAAAATACATCAGTCAATTCGGTGATATCTTCCATCGTCACATCATTCGCCTCAGAAACTAACCCATAACCTAAGCGTGCACCATCAATAAAAAACTTCATATCATACTTTTTAGAAACCTGGCTTAATGCTTCTAATTCACTTTTTGTATATAAAGTACCTACTTCAGTTGGATTGGCTAAGTAGAGCATACCTGGCTGAACCCGATGAATTTGGGCATTATTATTCCAATAAGCAGCACACAACTCTTCCACTTGCTCTGCTGTTATTTTCCCTTCTTCACTTGGTAATAAAACAATTTTGTGACCAACCGCTTCGATTGCTCCTGTTTCTAGCGTTTGAAT
>CAYROB010000068.1:0-2880 GCA_964425775.1 uncultured Carnobacteriaceae bacterium | reverse complement strand
CCGCGGCGTCCATCAGCTCGGCCCGATCTTCGGGCAGTGAGGCGGCAATGACTGTTAAATTTGTTTGTGTACCACCTGAAAGAAGATGCACATCCACTTCTTCATTCCCACAGCTTTTTTTAATATGTTTTTGTGCTCTTTGCGTGTACTCGTCTAGCCCATAACCTGGGGCTTGTTCCATATTCGTTTCAATTAAGCGTTCAAGAATCCTTGGGTGCGCTCCTTCAGCATAATCATGATCAAAGTGAATCATTGGCATTCCTCCGTCTATTAAAGCTCTTATTATTTTATCTTTAAAGTGTAAACACACCCCCATAGTATTCCACTTTTAAGACTTCTTTTCAACTCACTAACCCCTTTAACGCGAAAAAAGCCACCCAATCAAAAGATTGAGTAGCCTTATTTAACTAGTTATTCATTTAATCTTGCATTGGGTCTAACTTCTTCTCAATCCAGCTAATTCCTAAGTCTCCTAGAATGGCCATCAATGAGATAGGAACAACTCCTGCGAGAATAATACTTTCTCCACCAGAGGCATTCACTCCGCGAGTAATTAAGTCCCCGAGACCTGCTGCTCCAACGAAAGTACCTAGAGCTGCAACCCCAATTCCAGAAATATACGCATTACGAATTCCACCGATAATAACAGACAAGGCTAAAGGCAATTCTATTTTGTATAGCAGTTGCCAGTTTGTCATCCCCATTCCTTTACCTACGTCTAAAATATGATCATCCACACTACGCACACCAATATAGGTATTTCTTAAAATTGGTAGCAGTGAATAAATAAAGATCGTGACCACAACGAGGTTTGGACCTAAACCAATTCCTAACATTAAAATCGATAATAGAGCTAACGATGGAATGGTTTGCACAACATTCGCAATCCCAAGTACCCAATCCGCTACCTTGTGATTCCGTGCAATATAAAACCCTAGAGGAATCGCCACAATCGCCGCAAAAAGTACACCATACACTGACATTAATAAATGTCGTGTAAATTGACTGAAAACATAAGAACCATTTGTTTCATAGTAGTAAAGAAATTGGCGCCATAAAGGTAAATTTGTAATATCAATCATTTAATGCTCCACCTTTCTCTACTGGTTTTAAATAAGGCTCTGTGTCTTCAAAGTAATTCATCTCTTCGAGCCAATCTAAGGCAACTGTTTTCGGCTCAATCAAGAAATTATCACTTGTATAATTCAATTCTTGCATCACTGTCTCATCAATCTGTCCTTCTAATTTTTGGAAAATCAGCTCCAATTCAGGATAGGCTTCGAGCACTTCGTAACTCGCAATTGGACTTGCATCGTAAGGTGGAAAGAGATTCAAGTCATCTTCTAAAACAACTAAATTCTCTGAAACAATTCCACCATCTGTCGAATACCCTAATGCAACATCAATTTCATCATTTGAAAAGGCCGTGTACATTAAGCCAAGAGACATTGGTAAGAGATTGTCAAATTCAAAACCATATAGCTCTTGAAAATCATCATAGCCATCTCCATCACGGTTAATCCAATTGGTATCAACACCGACTGCAAACTCGTCTTTAAAAGCTTCTAAATCACTTACTTTTTCTAAGCCATACTCTTCAGCCGCTTCTTGTCGAACTAAAAAAGCATAGGTATTTGCGAAACCATAACTTGGGAACCATTTTTGGTCAAATTCCTTATCGAAACCTTCAACAACTAGCTTTCCAGCTAATTCTGGATCCGTCACAGCTTCTTGACCTAATTCACCAGTTAAGCTTGTTCCAGTATAACGAATTGCGGACACATTTGCTGCCCCAGTCATTGTTGCTTGATGATTCATTGTCGAGAAAAGATTGGTAATCACATTCGCATCGATATCGATATAATGTTCAACCATTCCTTCAACTACATAGCCAAGGATTGACATTTCTGTCGCTGCTCCACCGGTAATCGAAATTCCTTCTCCTGTTGCATCACTTCCAAGTCCTGGTAGTGTACAAGCTGAAAGCATAAACACGGCAGCAATTGGTGCCATTAATTTTTTCAATATTTTTTTCATCATTAATTCCCCTCTATTCGTTCAGATGTTGATCGTGGGGTTAATTTCTGTTCAATTCGCCCTGCAAGCAAATCTGTTAAAATAGCTAAAAGGATAACAGGAATTGTTCCTGCTAAAATTAAGTCACTTCGGAAAAGTTCTAAACCATTAAAGATAATTTCGCCCAGTCCGCCTCCACCTATATAAGCGGCAAGTGTTGCCCAAGCAATCACATAAACAGCAGATAATCGAATCCCAGCCATAATTACTGGAATAGCTAAAGGCATCTGCACTTTTCGAATTACCTGAGAAGGCTTCATCCCCATCGCTTTCGCTGCATCGACAATCATTGGATCCACAGAGTTCATTCCTAAATAAGTATTTCGTAAAATAGGCAACAGCGAGTAAACAAACAAGGCAATAATCGCTGGCCCTTTTCCGACACCAAACAGAGGAACCATCAATGCCAATAAAGCTAATGTTGGAACTGTCTGTAAAACTCCGGCTATTCCCATCACGAAAGATGCTAGTCGTTTCGTTTGACTTAATAACACGCCGACCGGTACTGCAAATAAGATACCCAATGTCAAAGACACGACGGATAGAAAAATATGTTCACCAAATGCAGAGACTAAACTGCTCCCATAATTTGAAAGAAATTCTATCATATCACTCACTCTTTCCTTCAGTTATTTCAGTTGGTATGTTTTCTAATAAATCTTCTTGTGCTGTTGATTGATCCCAAATAATGTCATAAACTAAATTTACCAAAGTGGATTTAGTTAATACACCTGTTAGTCTTCGCTGATCATCAACAACTGGAATAGCTGTTTGCGCTCGCTGCAGGACCTGGCGCATTTGTTT
>CAYROB010000067.1:0-6714 GCA_964425775.1 uncultured Carnobacteriaceae bacterium | reverse complement strand
AACAGGTTGGCAAAGACGAGGTAACACTTGGTATTATATGAATGGTAGTGGTGCAATGCAAACCGGTTGGACAAAAGTCGGAAGCTCTTGGTATTATATGAGAAATAGTGGTGCAATGCGAACAGGTTGGCAAAGAATAGGAAACACTTGGTATTACATGAATAGTAGTGGTGAGATGCAAACTGGCTGGCAAAGAATAGGCAATACTTGGTATTACATGAATAGTAGTGGTGCCATGCAAACTGGCTGGATGGCGATTGGCAATAAATGGTACTATCTGAATAAAAATGGTGCGATGCACACTGGTTGGGTACAAGATGAAGGATTCTGGTATTACATGGACCATACAGGTGCAATGCATACAAAGAGTGAAGAAAAGAAACGTGTTGTATATATTGATCCAGGACACGGCGGATCTGATTCAGGTGCTGCCAGAGGTGGAGCGACTGAAAAGCAACTTAATTTAGAAGTATCGAATTATCTCGTTCCTGAGTTAGAGTCAAAGGGGTATGTAGTCGTAACTTCTAGAGATGTTGATAAATGGGTTACACTGAATGATAGAGCAAACCAAGCGAATGGTGGAGACGCTGATATCTTTATAAGTGTTCACCATAATGCAGGCGGAGGCGCAAGTGCACGGGGAATTGAAACATTCATTCACCATCGAGTCGCCGGCGGATTTGGGCAAGAGACGAATCGGAATAAATTCAAGCTAAATGACACACGCATTAGTGATAGTCTACGTTTAGCGGATGCAGTGCACGGTAATTTAATTCGTGATACTGGGTTGTCTAATCGAGGCGTTAAAGGAAATAACTTTAGTGTACTAAGACGTACGACTATGCCGTCAATCTTGGTTGAACTAGGATTTATGGATAACGCAACCGAATTATCGATTATCCGAAGTAGTGCATATCAGCAAAAAGCTGCCAAAGCGATAGCAACAGGGGTAGAAATATATTTTGAAGGCTCATAATTTATTAAAAGGTTAATATGTAGAAAAGAGATTGCTTATGCAGTCTCTTTTTTTAATCTATCGATTTAAAAAAATTAATGAATAGCGAAAGATCTTGCTAGAGCTCAAGTGATTTGTTACAATGGGATTAATATTTTTTAAGTTGTAGTTCACGAAACTAAATAGGAGGGTATTCATGAACATTTATGAATTTGATGTTATGAACTTTTTACAAAATGAAGGTTACATTAGTCAGCGTATTGTTGCAGAATCAACGCATTATTCATTAGGAAAAGTTAATGAAGCCATTGCGAACTTATCAAAAAAAGATTATTTAGATGATCAAATGAGACTAACAGAGAAAGCGCAACAAGAAATTGAAAGAAAAAAACCACGGAATGCTGTTATTCTAGCGGCAGGATTTGGAATGCGTATGGTTCCTATTAACACAGAACTTCCAAAAGGACTATTAGAAGTAGATGGTGAAACACTGATTGAACGATTGATTAAACAATTGAATGAAGTTGGTATTTTTGAAATTGACATAGTAGTAGGATTTATGAAGGAGAAATATGAATTCCTTATTGATCAATATGGAATCAACTTAGTTTATAACCCAGATTATGCTGAGAAAAATAATCTCCATTCGCTCGCCTTAGTGGCGGATAAGTTGGCCAACACATATATTTTGCCTTGTGATATTTGGTCTGAAAAAAATCCGTTTGCTAGCGAAGAACTTTACTCTTGGTACTCTGTATCTGAGTTGATTGACGATGAGAGTACTGTCCGTATCAATCGTCAAAGAGAGCTAAATTCTATTCCTAAAGGAAAAGGTGGCAATACGATGGTTGGCATTGCTTATCTCTTAGAAGAACAGGCAGCTATCTTGCGAAAGAATATCGCAGCATACATTCAAGATAAGGCTTATGACGATTCATTTTGGGAAAAAGCACTCTTTACTGAAGATGAAGCAATGACAATTTATGCACGGGTCTATCAATCAGATGAGGTTTTTGAAATTGATACGTATGAGCAATTACGAGAGTTAGATGGTGAATCAAGCAATTTAGATACAGATATTATTTCGATCATTGCTAAAGAGATGCATGTTGCTCCGAAAGATATCACAGAAATTACTGTCCTGAAAAAAGGAATGACAAACCGTTCCTTTAAATTCAGTGTCAAAGGTGAGCAATATATTATGCGAATTCCTGGTGAAGGGACAGACAAACTCATTAATCGGAGAAATGAATATGCGGTCTATCAAACAATTAAAGAATATAAGATTAGTGATGATATCGTTTATATGTCACCTGAAAATGGTTATAAAATTACAAAATTCTTGCACGATGCAAAAGAAGCGGATCCATTTAACCCAGAACATGTAAAACGTTCGATGGAGAAGCTCAGAGGTTTCCATAAGCTCAAGCTAGAGGTTCCACATAGCTTTGATATTTATGGCGAAATTGAGTTTTATGAAGAGCTTTGGGAAGGTAAACCTTCCATTTTTAAAGATTATCAAGAAACAAAAGAAAAAGTCTTTGAATTAAAGCCAATGATTGACGAACTACCAAAAGATTGGATTCTTGCACATATTGATGCTGTACCAGATAATATCTTGTTTGTAGATGATGAAATTCGTCTAATTGACTGGGAATATGCCGGGATGCAAGACCCACACTTAGATATTGCGATGTTTGCCATTTACTCTTTATATGAAAGAGAGCAAGTGGATGCATTAATCGACAGTTACTTTATAGAAGGCTGTTCGGATGAAATCCGTATGAAAATATATGCCTATATTGCAATTGGTGGATTACTTTGGAGCAACTGGTGTGAATTCAAGCGATTTAAAGGTGTTGAGTTTGGCGAGTATTCATTAAGACAGTATCGCTATGCCAAAGAGTATTATGCGATTGTCATGGATGAATTTATTAATAAATAGATTGAGATAGAAAAAGAAGGAGCACTTAAAAGAATGACTACAAATAATGCACAGGAACATCAGGTAGATAATGCGGTCATTATGGCAGCCGGACTATCCTCACGTTTCGCACCATTATCTTATGAATATCCCAAAGCTTTACTAAAAGTAAAAGGTGAGATATTAATTGAGCGCCAAATCAAGCAATTGCAAGAAGTAGGGATCAACGACATTACAGTTGTTGTCGGTTATAAAAAAGAACAATACGATTACCTTATCGATGAATATCAAGTCAGTATTGTTGAGAACCCTGAATATAGTCAGCGCAACAATCACTCAAGTCTTTATTATGTGCGTGAAAAACTGGGCAATACGTATATTTGTTCGGCTGATAATTATTTCACTGAAAATGTGTTCGAATCTCACGTGGAACATGCATATTACTCAGCAGTTTTTGAGGAAGGTGAAACAGATGAGTGGACAATTCAGGCAGATGAAACAGGGTTAATAACAGAAGTTAAAATAGGTGGAACAGATTCATGGGTCATGTTAGGCCATGTCTTCTTTTCAAATGAATTCTCAAAAAGATTCGTTGAAATATTAGAAGGAATTTATGACCTTCCGGAGACAGCAGATCTACTGTGGGAAAGCATTTATGTAAATCATATTGAAGAATTACCAATGTTTATTCGTAAATATTCACAAGAAACAATCTTTGAGTTTGACAGTTTAGATGAACTCAGAGAATTTGATCCAGAATATGTGAATAATACGGGGTCAAAAATCTTACAACAAATCGCCCATGAATTGAGCTGCGAAGAAAAAGAGATTATTGATGCGAAGCCAATGAAAGAAAACGATAAAACAATTGGTTTTGAATTTTCAATCAATGGTAAATTATATAAGTATCTATATGAAACGAAAGAGTTAAGCGAAAAATAATAAATTGGGAGGAAATTCATGATTGAAGGTTTATTAGGAGGTTTCTTTTGGGGGATCAATACTGTAGTTATCGGTGTTGCACTCTCAATGACACCCTTTGCTCGAACAGAACAAGTTATTTTTCTAGCACCCTTTATCAGTACGTTTATTCACGATTTATTCTCGTCAGTGTGGATGTTCATCTATATGGCAATTAAGAAGCAGTCGGGTGAGTTTTTACAAGCTTTAAAAACCAAGAGTGGAAAGGTCGTTGTAGTGGCGGCACTCCTTGGTGGGCCTGTTGGTATGACCGGTTATGTCTTGTCCATAAAATACATTGGTGCGGGCTATACAGCCATTATCTCCTCGATGTTTCCAGCAGTTGGCGCGTTTTTATCGTATATCTTTTTGAAAGAGAAAATGCGAACCGACCAAATTATTGGTTTGGCAGCTAGTGTTGGTGGGGTAATTGCTTTAGGGTATACACCAGGTGGTAGTGAGGTAGATAATGTTGTCATTGGCTTTATATTCGCCTTACTTTGTGTTTTTGGTTGGGCTGCTGAAGCAGTCGTTATTGCTTACGGATTGAGAGATGCTGAGATAACAGATGATCAAGCCTTGCAAATACGACAGCTCACGTCGGCTACGTTCTATGCGATCATCATTTTACCTTTGATGCAGGGTTGGGGGATTACGTTAGATATTCTATCAACGACAACGAGTGGGATTATTGTGGCAGCAGCTCTATTTGGGACAACTTCTTACTTGTTTTACTATAAAGCGATTAATAAGATAGGTGCCACGAAAGCGATGGCTTTAAATATCACCTATTCGGCATGGTCGATTGTCTTTGGTTTCTTATTATTAGGAGAAACAGTTTCCTTGAAAGAAATTATTGCAGGTCTTGTTATTATAAGTGGATCGATTGTTGCTGGTGGAGATATCAGAGAACTGTTAGATTTCAGAAAAAATAAAGGTTTATCCAGCTAGGATATTCATGAAAGAAGCCTCTATTCTGTTTGCTGAGTGCAGACAGTCAACTAGAGGCTTCTTTTTTTGCTTTCATATCAGCATTCGATAATTAATTAGTATTAGAAATTAGAGTAAAAACATGTTACACTATTCTGGGTAATATTAAGCGATAATTTAGTTGAAATCAGTTATAATAGATAAATACGCTGAATAGATTAACTAAAATATTAATTTGGTAAATTATAAAAAAACACTAAACGACATACATAAAAAAGGAGAAGCAATGAAGAAAAAACTTGAGAATATTATAAAAACAAATTCATATATTAATAAGTTATATACTCTCCTTGGATCATTATTAGTAAAAATTATTGGTATATTTGTAAGGGAAACACCTAAAACGATTTTATTTGTCTCTTATATGGGGAAAAACTTTAATGATAGCCCTAAAGCTATTTACGATAAGATGGTGGACGATCCATATTTTAAAGATTATACATTCATCTGGGCGTTCAATGATATAAATCAGTATGATATAAAAGAAGAAAACACCCAAATAGTTAAAATGGATTCATTGACTTATTTATTGACAGCATTGAGAGCAAGTTACTGGATAACGAATGTGAATATTGAAAGAGGACTGCATTTCAAAAAAAGTTATACCAAATCGATTAACACTTGGCATGGGGTCCCACTGAAAAAAGTCGGGAATGATGTAGCTGGAAGAAATGATTTTGATTTTTCAGATACCAATCTATTTTGTTATTCTAGTGAATATGAATACACAATTTACAAACAAGCTTTTAAATTAACAGATAACAACTTATATAAATTAGGTATGCCACGGAATGATTTAATTATTCAAAATGATTCTGTGTTTAAGGAAAAAGTACGAAAGAAATATCAAATAAAAAACAAGAAAATTATTTTATATGCACCTACTTGGCGTGATGACCCAGAAGATTTAAGATTAATGGACTTACAACAATGGGAGCAAAAATTATCAAAAGATTATGTTTTGTTGATTAAAATGCATGGATTAGCTCAAAAGTTCGACTTGACGAACAATCAATTTGTGCTAGATGTGAGTGATTATGAAGAGACATCAGAATTAATAGTCGCTGCAGATATATTAATTACAGACTATTCATCAATTATGTTTGACTTTGCCTTGTTAAATAAACCTGTCTTTATTTATACGACAGACTATGAAAAGTATGCCGAAGAACGTGGCTTATACTTTGACTTAAAGGAATCAGGATTGAGTGTATTTGAAGATGATGCAGAATTATTAGAGTATCTCCAAGAATATGATCAAGAAAAAGAAATGAAAATGACAGAAGAATTTAATCGTGAATTTATCGAAGTAAGAACACCCGATGCAACAGAAAAAATAATAGCATTGATAAAAGAGAGGAAACTATGAAAAAAGTAATTACTTATGGAACATTTGACTTATTACATTACGGACACATTAATCTATTAGAAAGATCTAAAGCTTTAGGAGATCACTTAACAGTTGCTGTTTCAACAGATGAATTTAATTGGAATGAAAAGAGTAAGAAATGTTATTACACATATGAAGAGCGTGTACACATGCTCAAGGCGATTAAATATGTTGATGAAATCATTCCGGAAGACAATTGGGAACAAAAAGCAACGGATGTCGAAAAGTATGATATTGATGTCTTTGTCATTGGTGATGACTGGAAGGGGCATTTTGACTTTCTAGTTGTGTACCTATCGAGAACGCCCGATATATCCACCACTAAAATTAAAAAAGACATAAAGGAAATGGGATTAAATGAAAATTGATTTTGTAATCACCTGGGTAGATGGTGCTGATCCAAATTGGTTGAAAGAAAAAAAAGAATTCTTACCAGATACCGATACAGATCCCCGTAGATTTCGAGACTGGGACTTATTGAAGTATTGGTTCCGT
>CAYROB010000066.1:0-6772 GCA_964425775.1 uncultured Carnobacteriaceae bacterium | reverse complement strand
CTTTGCTTTGGAGGGAGTTTTTTTATTTAGTTTAATTTTTTACTCATAGAGGAAATCAATAATTGTTGCGGCATAAACTTTAGCAGCTAAAATAATTTCATCTACTTTCACTCGCTCATTATAGCCATGTATAGTAGACAGCTCAGCTGGTCCGTATTGTAATACTGGAATATCAGCAGCTCTAAAGTGGCGTGCATCACTCGATGCCCACTGCATAACGCCATAAGCTGGATGACCTGATATCTCTTCAATATTATCCACAATCGCCTTACATACAGGATCTGAAGCTGGTGTAAAATTCGCTGCGATTTCAATGTCTGGTTGAGCAAGAGTCATCGTGTAATCAATATCGAGCGAGTCCAGTTCTTTTCTAAGATACTCTTCTAGCTCATCTCCATTAATTCCAAAGGGTAGACGACAATCAATGACAGCTTTACAAGATTCAGGTACGACATTTGATTTCGTACCTCCTTTAATCTCACCAATATTACAAGAAACGCGTTCTAAAATCTTTTGGAAAGGCTCTTTTTCAACTTCTACTTCCCGCATATACTTTTGTGATACCTCAATTAATTCATGTGTTTCTGGTGGTAATTCGATTTCAATATCATAGACTGACTGAACTCTTTCTAGCGCCTTCATCATATCATTGATCGCATGTTTCCCAATAAGCGGTGATAAACTTCCGTGTCCAGGTTCACCAAATACTTCTAACTCAAAAACAAATGACCCTTTTTGCCCAATCGTTGGATTGTATTCTGAAGAAGGTTCCGCTATTAAACAACCATCACCTTTAATTAAGTCATTGGCCAATAGCCATTGAATCCCAAATTCACTTCCGGTTTCTTCATCTGGCACAATAACTAAGGTCACTTGACCAGGAAGTTCAATGTTCATTCTCTTCATTAAAACAGTTGTAAAGATTAGTCCACCTAAACCAGCCTTCATATCAGAAGCACCGCGTCCAAGTAAATATCCATCTTTAATTTCACCACTGTTTGGATCAAAATCCCATTTGTCTAGATTTCCAGCCGGCACTACATCCGTATGTCCACAATAAATTAAGGTCTTTCCTTTACTTGCATCACCATATGAAGAAATTAAATTAAACTTTTTATCCGCTGGCTGGTATTCATCAATTAAAAAATCATATTCTTTCAAATAATCCTTGATGTAATTCGTTATTTCAGTCGTATCACCTTCTGGGTTCTCACTGTTTATCTGAATTAATTCAGAACATAACTGCAGGAGCTCATCTTGCTGGTCTTCGACTGCCTGAACAACTTGTTGTTTTAACTTTGTTTTATCACTCATCTTTTGAAGTGCCTCCCTTATTTCCTAATGTTTGAAATCTTTTCATTGATCCATATAAATTTGTAATTTGTTCAAATTCATCTTTATCGTAAAAATCACATTTGTTATTTCCGAATCGCTGGGCAACTTCAATCCCATAACGAATGACTTGTTCTACATCAGGTAAATGGGTGGCATTCGAGCCTGACCCCGCTACTGCTGTCTGTGTCGTAATTGCAACCCCTACAACAGGAACATCTGTCGCTACACCAGGTTGCATAATACTATTTAAATGATACAAACCATTTCCATAAGGGGTGATATCTTGCAAGGTAATCGGCATTGTTACTGGTAAAATTCCGGCAACTTGCTGATAGACATCCAATAAATCATTACTTAAACGAAGAATGTAGCCCTCTTTAATTGTTGGTGTAATCGCAAAACCACGATGATTGGTAATCACATTCCCTTTTGTTGTATCAATGGATAAGATTGCATCCATTTCTGGAAAAACTTCATACTCATTCATCGTTAAAATATCAACTGGTGAACCCATAAACGGAACAGGATCATGTGGTTGAGTTGGTGCATCTGGACAAATATGGGTACTAATACTGACGTCCCCACGTAAACGGTCGCCCTTTTTAGTCATATCTAACAATTTAGCTGCAATCGCAATCGCTGATAATGCACCATCTCCATCTGACACAAAACCTTTTGTTTCTGGACGTGCACCAATTCCACCGAGCCGCCCCACTATTCCTAAGGTCGGAGCTGATCCGCCCGCTTCTTTTCCATCCGTTCCTTTTATATGAATATTAATAAAATCTGTTGACCCGTTCTCACCATGAACCGTCTCTACGACAATTTTCTCATCAGCAGAGATTGCCTCTAAGTAACTTTCAACCTTCTCACCTGTTACATTTGAATCATCGAGTAAATCATATACTTCTATCGCATATTTTAAAGACATGTATTTCCCCCTTGAATTTTTTAATTAAGCAAAGTTGTATGAACGCTCATGTGGACTATCAATTGGAATCGAGCGTAATAAATTCTTGACATATTCATCTTGCGGATTCTCATAAATCTCTTCCGCTTCACCCATTTCAATAATTTTTCCATGATGCATCACGGCTACACGGTCACACATATAGCGCACAACATTTAAATCATGTGAAATAAAGACATAGGTTAAATCGAATTCCTTTTGTAAATCATTGAGTAAATTTAAAATTTGCGCCTGAATAGACACATCCAAAGCAGACACCGACTCATCACAAATAATGACTTCCGGCTGTAAAGAAATAGCCCGGGCTATATTGATTCGCTGAAGCTGTCCCCCTGAAAATTCATGCGGATATTTGTTTTTTGCACTGACTGGCAGTTCTACCATCGCTAATAGGCGATCTATTTCTTTTTCAATCTCTACTTTATTTTTCAAATTATGAATTAAAAAAGGTTCTCTCAATGAATAACCGATTGTTTTACGAGAATCAAGCGTTCCATACGGGCTTTGAAAAACCATTTGAATCGATCGGCGGAATTGCTTCACTTCTTTTTTATTATGTTCGAGAATATTTTCTCCTTGGAAATAAATATCGCCAGCCGTTGGAGCAATTAGTCGATTAATCAAACGAGCAACAGTTGACTTTCCACTACCGGATTCACCAACAATACCAAATGTCTCCCCTTTAAAAACATCGAAACTCACATCATCGACTGCTTTTATATATTCTCTTTCCCTTTGAAAAATCATTTCTTTGGGAAGTTCATAATATTTTTTCAAGTTTTTGACTTCAATAATTTTTTCTTTCTTCATAATGACCCTTCCTTCGAAACAGCTTCTGCAAAAAGTTCTTCTTTAAATGGTGCTACAAAATGGTTTGGTTCTACCTCATGCAACTCAAGCTGACCTTGATTTTCCAAATCTTGGATGAGCGCATCATATTTAATCATTGGCAACTCTTCATTTGGCTTCACATTTCGATTCAGTGTTGATCCTAACAAACCTTTTGTATAAGGATGCTGTGGATTGTCATAGATTTGCTTTGCCGTTCCTACTTCTAAAATACGACCTTTAAACATCACATAAACGCGGTCACACATTTCCCATACCACACCTAAATCGTGAGTAATCATAATAATCGATGTTCCCCGTTCTTTTTGAAGTTTCTTTAACAAATCTAGAATCTGTGCTTGAATCGTTACATCTAAAGCCGTTGTCGGCTCATCCGCTATGATTAAATCCGGTTCACAAACAACCGCAATCGCAATCATTACCCGTTGCCTCATTCCGCCTGAAAATTCATGGGGATACATATTCATTTTTTTAGCTGGCTCAGGAATTCCTACCTGATCTAAAATATCAATAGCTAACTCGGCTGCTTCATCTTTTGACATTGAGCGATGCGCCAGAATCGTTTCAACAATCTGATTGCCAATCGTAAAGACTGGATTAAGTGTAGTCATCGGATCTTGGAAAATCATCGATAGCTTATCACCTCGGATTTTTTGATATTCTTTTTGAGAGAGACCTTGAATATTTTCTCCTTTGAAAGAAATTTCATCGGCTTCAATGATTGAATTTTCAGGTAAAAGGCCCATTAATGAGGTTGCTGTTACACTCTTGCCAGATCCAGATTCACCAACAATTCCAATTGTTTCATTTGGTTTGACCGATAAATTGACTCCCCGAACTGCTTTAAAGTAATCTTTTTTTCCTGTTTTAAATGTTACGTGTAAATTTTTAATGGTCAATAATTCACTCACTCGTCATCTCTCCTTTAATTCGTTAATTTTGGATCTAAGGCATCGCGAATTCCATCACCTAAAATGTTAATACTTAATACCGTCACCAAAATTGCTAAACCTGAATACGTAGCAATTTGTGGATTGAGGATGAGGAAATCTTTTCCGTCCTTTAGAATCGAACCCCAAGATGGTGTTGGTGGTTGAATCCCAAGCCCTAAGAAACTAAGTGCCGCTTCCGAAATAATCGCTCCTGCAATACTTGATGTTCCATGAACAATTAAAGGTGCCATACTGTTAGGTAAAATATGCTTGAATAGAATGTGAAAGTCATTGGCTCCAAGTGAGCGTTGCACTTCAATAAATTCTTCATTTTTCACTGTTAATACTTGCCCACGTACAATTCGTGCAAAATCTGGAATATTTCCAATTCCGATAGCAATAATAACATTCATCAATCCTTGATTTAAAACCGTCATTAGTAGAATAGCTAGTAAAATAAATGGGAATGCAGACATTCCATCCATAATCCGCATAATTACTGCATCAATTTTTCCACCAAAGTAACCAGAAATTAACCCAAGAAAGGTTCCTATGACTCCACCAATTAATACGGCTGATAAACTAACGATCAATGAAATTCGAGCCCCATAGACAATTCGGCTAAATAAATCTCTTCCATAATTATCGGTACCTAAAAGGTGACCACCCTCTCCAGAGCCTAGAAAACTATTCATCCCATCAATATGATTCGGGTCATGCGTTGCAATCTGCGGAGCAAAAACGGCAATCACAATTAATAGGATAGTAACGACTAAACCAACCATGGCCAATTTATTATGTGATAATTTTTCAAAAAATCCTGGTCGAACAGCTGACGTTTCATTAAGTTCAATTGTTGCTTCTCTATTTTCCATTTTAAACACCTTCATTCTCATAAGAAATTTTAGGATTGACTACCTTATATAAAATATCAATCACTAAAGTTGTTACAACATAAATTACAGCAATAAAGATAACGGCTCCTTGAACCACTCCATAATCTCGACGGTCAATTGCATCAACAATTAAACGTCCCATACCTGGCCAACTAAAGATGGTTTCAGTTAATAAAGAACCACCTAATAAACCAGCCACTTGCATACCTAACACGGATAGAATTGGGTTGAAGGCATTCTTTAGTGCATGCTTCCAGATAACTGCCCGTTCTTTTAACCCCTTAGCACGTGCAGTACGAATATAATCTTCGGATAAAACTTCAAGCATACTTGAACGAGTAATTCGTGCGAATCTCGACATTGGGATTGTAGCTAATGTGATGCTTGGTAAAATAATATGACTCAAATATGTGCCGATTCCTTCAGTCATGTCGCCCATTCCAGTTGCTGGAAGGAGTCCCAGATTTACACTAAAAACTAAAACTAACATTACACCTAACCAAAAGACAGGCATTGAGACACCAACTAATGAAATAACCATTACGAGATAATCAATCACTGTATTTCTTTTATAAGCTGAAATCACCCCCGCTGGAATACCAATTCCTAGAGCGAGGACTAAAGCAAAAACGGATAAAATGATTGTATTTGGGAACCGTTCTAAAATTAAAGACGTGACACTTTGGTTGTAAGCATAGGAATAACCTAAA
Organism: uncultured Carnobacteriaceae bacterium; assembly: GCA_964425775.1. GTDB lineage: Bacteria > Bacillota > Bacilli > Lactobacillales > Carnobacteriaceae_A > Atopostipes. The sequence continues at coordinate 1,080 of CAYROB010000066.1, read as the reverse complement.
TTTCCAACAAATAAATCCTTCAGATAATTGATAAACTGTTCCCAAATTGACTTGTCTAAGCCCATTGTAATTCTCATATTATTAATTTCTTCAACGCTAGCTTGTGGTCCAAGTATTGTTGCTGCTGGATCCCCAGGAATAATTCGCGTAATAATAAACACAATTGTTGCGACAATAAATAATGTCGGGATCATATTTAAAATTCTTTTTACTATATAACGACTCACTTTCTCCATCTCCTTATTAAAACCAAATAATTAACTTCTAAAAAATCTTAAAATGAGTTTATCATTAACATTTTAATAAAGCAACGCATTTCTCATCAAACTCTAACCTTTTTTAATTAAGCTATTGCATTGTATTAGATGTTTATGTTATATTTTATTTTATTAATCACATTAGTACTTTATGAGAAGTTCATTCACTACTAATATAGGAGGAAAATATAAAATGAAACTAAAAAATAAATTTAAATCACTTGCCGCTTTACTCATCGGTACTGCCGTATTGGCTGCTTGTGGTAATCCGGACGTTGATAGTAATGGAGCAAATAATGATGATGCAGCTGGTGGTACACTTAATGTTGGTTTATCAGCTAATGCAAGTAACTTAGACCCTAATAAATACACTGGACAATATGAAGCAAACGTTATTCGACAAATCGGTGATACATTAATTATCTATAATGAAGACTTCAGTGAATTTTTACCAAACCTAGCAACAGAATGGTCGCCATCTGAAGATGGTCTTGTCTATAACTTCAAATTACGTGACGATGTGAATTTCCAGCCTGGTGAAAACCAAGATGGACGGAATATGACGGCAGAAGACGTTAAATACAGTTTAGAGCGATCAGCTTTTGACTCTGCTCTTAATCGTTTAGTTGGTGTTGAGTCAATCGAGGTTGTTGACGAATATGAAATCAATATTCTCTTAGAAACACCGAATGCATCACTACTTGCGATGTTAACTGACCCAGGAAATATCATTATCCCACAAGAAGAAGTAGATGGTTGGGGCGATAATTTTGGTCAGAACTTAATTGGTACTGGTCCTTTCGCACTTGATAATATCCAATCA
>CAYROB010000065.1:0-6842 GCA_964425775.1 uncultured Carnobacteriaceae bacterium | reverse complement strand
TTTCCTCTATGAGTAAAAAATTAAACTAAATAAAAAAACTCCCTCCAAAGCAAAGATTCTTTGGAGGGAGTTTCTTGCATAAATGGTAAGTTATTTTATTTTTTCTTAGGGTCATTTTGTTTTTGTAATCGCGTCTTAAATTCTTGGATACTCATGTAAAAAAGAAATAAGGAAGCAATCGATATGATTTCATACTGATAGATCACGGATATTTGCAAAGCATTGATAACAGCAAATACAGAAAAAGGAATGATAGAAGCGAGCAAGGCAATTTTAGCATTTTGGAAAAATTTCAATCCTGTTTTTCCAATAACCGAAATTAAATTCGCAAAAATTGAAATAGATAGAAGTTGCATGCTATATAAGAATAAACTGAAAATAAGTGTTACAAGTAATAGGACCGCATAGAAGAGCGGTGGGTAGAAAGCATCGAGGCTGATAATAGTTTGTAAACCATTAGTTGTTAGGCTTAAATCTGAATAGGCATAGCTTTGACTAACACCTAACATATTAATATAAATATCTTGATCCATTAACCCAATTGATATGGGAGCAGTTTGTAATTTCATATTTTTATCAATAAGCGTTGTCTCAATTTTATCTTGCGGGTCAAAGTAAAAAATAATATTGTCTGTTTGGTAAATGTAACTTTCCTCTGTACTTTCTAATTGCCCATCAATTAATTCAAAATCTGGCATAAAAGAGACCACTTCATCATAATCTTTAGAAAGTGCATCAAATTGTGGTTTGATACTGAAGAGTGAAGACAATGTAAGCAATACTCCCATCGATAGAATAAAGAGGAAATAGTGTCTGTTTTTCATATTTCGCGCAGTATAAATTTCTGCTGGGTTTTTAAATAAAGTTTTTATATAATTAATCAATCGAATACTCCTTTTGAAAAAATGAATACACACAGTTTAGCGAAGAGACAGGCAAAAGTAAATGAAAGCTTTAAATTTTTGATAGAATATGAAAAAAAATGAGATAAAAAATTTTAAAAGATATGTTTTCTTGTGAAATCGATTAAAATCAAGTTATAATGGATAAACAGAATAGGTTATATCATGAAAATAAAAGGTGTGAAAAATGAAAAAAAACAATGATTTATTTGAGATGACAATTATAAGTATGATGGTAGCACTATTGATGATTCAAACATTTGTGCCAATTTTTGGTTATATTCCATTGGGACCAATTGATGTCACGATTGTTCATATTACAGTTATTTTATCAGCAGTATTATTTGGCTTAAAAACAGGTACCATTGTAGGTACAATCTGGGGCCTATTAAGTATGTTGCGCGCATTTTTGCAACCGACGCCTTTCAACATCGTTTTTTTGAATCCTTTAATTTCCGTGGTACCGCGGATGTTTGTTGGATTAATTAGTGCACTTATTTTTAAGCTTATTAAAGATAAGTTCTCCAGACATTTGAGCTATGCTATAACAGCTGGTATTGGTAGTTTAACCAATACGGCCTTAGTCTTGGGGAGTATTTATTTCTTTGCAAGTGAAGTGTATGCGAATGCTTTAGGGATTTCACAAACAGCTTTACTGGGTGCATTGGGTACAGTTGTTGCCACCAATGGATTGATTGAAGTTGTTGCAAGTATCATCATTCTTCCATTAATTGCGATTGCTTTAGAAAAAGTATTAAAACGAAGAGGAAAAAACATTTAATTGGTTCATTTAGTTTTTAGGAGGAAAGATGAATGAAAAAAAGAAGAAAAGTGACATGTAAAGAAACGCTCACTGTACAGACGCACCGAATTATGCCAACACATACGAATAGTTTTGGAAATCTGTTTGGTGGGCAATTACTTTACTTTTTAGACAATGCGGCATCGATTGCACAAACGCGATTTACGAATGCCTTAAGTATGACAGTAGCACTGGACAACATGAACTTTATTAAAGCTTTGCCTGAAGAAAACTCTGTGTGTATCGAGAGTTATGTAAGTGGAAGCGGCAATAGTAGTGTAGAAGTATTTGTCAAAGTAATTGGGGAAGATTTAATGACAGGTGAGCGGTATATTGCGGCGACTTCCTTTTTAACATTTGTTGTTCAGTTGGATCCTGCAGAAAAAGAGCTGTTTGTTATGCCAGAAATTGTCCCGGAATCAGCAGAAGAAGAATATATTTGTGCAGCTTATGAAAAAAGAAGAGCTGAGCGGATGCTAAATCGAGAAGAAGATCTTGAATTACAAAAAAATCTATCGCTCAAACAGCCATGGATGTAAAATATTAGGAAGCGCTACCTCCTTTAAAGGACGCTTATAAGCTAATTGTTTTCTTTATAATTCAACCTATGATAGACTGAATATACATAATAAGATATTAAGAAAAATATATAGGAGGAATTTTAAGATGACTTATAAATTACCAGAATTACCTTACGCACATGATGCACTAGAACCACATATTGATGAGGCGACAATGAAGCTCCACCATGGCAAACACCATAATGGCTATGTGAATAACGCAAATGCCGCATTGGAAGGACATGAAGAGCTGCAAAAATTGTCTGTAGAAGAATTACTCGCAAAATTAGATGAAGTACCAGAAGAGATTCGCACAGCACTTCGTAATAATGCAGGTGGACATGCAAACCACTCACTATTTTGGGAGGTATTATCTCCAGAGGGTGGCGGCGAGCCAACAGGTGACTTAGCGGATGCAATTAGTAAGGCATTTGGCAGTTTTGAGGAGTCTTTTTGCAACAGCAGCAACAGGTCAATTTGGATCAGGATGGGGCTGGCTAGTTGTGGATAATGGAGAGTTAAAAGTAACAAGTACAGCAAACCAAGATTCACCATTATCGCTAGGACAGACACCAATCTTAGGTGTAGATGTTTGGGAACACGCATATTACCTAAACTACCAAAACCTACGTGGCGACTATGTCAATGCATTCTGGAACCTTGTAAACTGGGATGAAGTAGCAAGACGTTACGAAGAAGCAAAATAAGATAGTTTAATTTCATAAAAAATCTCTGGAAGGGATGCAATTATCGATTGAGAAATTGGTATTTGCATCCTTTTCGTTTTTAATTCATAAAATACTAATGCAAAAGGCATTTTGTTTTGTTAAACTATCATAGTTAGAGTTTCTAGAAATGTTGAAATTAAAGAGGTTATAGATTATGAAAAAAAGGCAAAAACAGAAAAACAAACAAACTCAGTCACATATCCCGTTTCGATTAAATTTATTGTTTTTTATCGTGTTTTTACTATTTGTTGCTTTAATCGTACAATTAGGTTACTTGCAAATTATTAAGGGTGAAGAATATAAGGCGGAAGTTGAGCGGACAGAAAGTACTATGGTACGTGGAAATGTTCCGCGCGGGGAAGTTTATGATGCGAAGTTAAGGCCCCTTGTGTCAAATGAGGCCAAAAATACTATTATGTATACGCGTGGTGCAGATGCTAAGGTAGAAAATATGGTCATTATTGCAGGGAAATTAGCGCAGTTAATTGAAATTCCGCACAGTTCTCCTTTCCAAGATAATAAGAGCGACTTGAGCATTCGTGATTTAAAGGACTATTTTTATGCGAAGAATCGAGATGAGATGAGAGAGCGCGCAAATGATTATGCAGATGCGAATAAAATAAGTATCAATGATATTAAATATGCAGACTCACTTGATTTAATTGAAGAAGCTGAATTAATGGACTATTCGGACGAAGAGCTGAAGGCAGCAGCAATTTTTACAAAAATGAATTCAGCTTATGCCTTAAGTACAATTAATATAAAAAACAAAGATGTCAGCCAAGAAGAGATTGCAATTGTTAGTGAACAGCTAACTTCCTTACCCGGGATTTCAACGGGTTCAGATTGGAATCGAATTTATCCACAAGGAGAGACGTTGAGAAGCGTGTTAGGCTCTGTATCAACAGAAGAGCAAGGGCTTCCAGAAGCCCAAATTAATGAATATTTAGCCAAAGGATATTCTCGAAATGATCGAATTGGACGAAGCCTCTTAGAAAGTCAATACGAAACTGTATTAAGAGGAAGTAAATCAATTGCTCGAACAGAAACAGATAATTCAGGCGATATCATTAAACAATCTGAAACATATGCAGGAGACAAAGGAAATAATTTAGTCATGACCATTGATATGGATTTTCAAGCGGATGTCGATGGAATTGTAACAGATATTCTTTCTAAAAGACGTGGGCTAAATAATGGTGTTTATGCTGTTGCGTTAGATCCAAATAACGGAAATGTCTTGGCAATGAGCGGAAAAAGTTTGGTTAAGGGTGAAATAGTCGATGACAGTTTGGGGACAATTCAAAAAGCATTTACAATGGGTTCTTCAGTAAAAGCAGCCACAGTTCTTGCTGGATATATGGATGAAGTAATTACGGTGGATAATAATCGAATGGTTGACCAACCGATGAGACTTGCTGGTTCGCAAAACATATCCTCAGTATTCAACCGTTCTGGTGTTCGTCCTGTAACTGATATTACATCTCTACAGTACTCATCAAACGTCTATATGGCGTTATTAGCCATGCGCATGGGAGGTTACTATAATTATCAGCCAAACCAAGGGGTACCAATTGATGGAGCAGCTACAATACTGAAGATGAGAGAGTATTATCAGCAATTTGGTTTGGGTAGCGAAACAGGAATTGATTTACCGAATGAAGCAACAGGTTTAGAAGGTCGTACAGATGTGATAGATGCAGCTGCAAAGGCCTTGTTCTTTTCATTTGGTCAATTTGATACCTATACGCCAATGCAACTGGCGCAATATGTTGCGACTGTAGCAAACGGAGGGGTACGGTATGCTCCACGACTAGTTTCTGAAATAAGAGAAACAAATCCAGAGACAGGTGAAGTTGGTTCATTGGTTCATGAAATGGAACCAAAAGTTATGAACTATATTAATCTTCCAGCAGAAGAGGTCGGACGGGTACAACAAGGAATGTATCTAGCTGTAAATGGTAACTATGGTTTTGCTCCAAGAAGCTTTGCCGGCACTCCTTATACTGTTGCCGGAAAAACAGGAACAGCCCAGGCAGATTATTGGGGAGAAAATGTTGAACGTAGAATGGAATCAACTACCACGTTAACGTTTGTTGGCTATGCTCCTTTTGATAATCCAGAGATAGCTGTTGCAGTGGTTATTCCATTTTTACCAAATCAAAATACAGGTACAGATCACGTCGACATGACAAGACAAATAATGGATGCTTACTTCAAGGTTGGTGCTTACGCAGATCAAGATGCTACAGAGGCAGAGGAAGAAGCGGCTGTTGACGAGTAAAAACAGAGAATTAGTCTGTAAAATACAAAAGAGCGAGTTCGAAGTGAACTCGCTCTTTTAGTATGATTTATTTTTTAGTCTCACGGTGTAACGTTTGTTTACGTTCACGTGGGCAATATTTTTTCATTTCTAGACGGCTGTCATTTGTCTGTCTGTTTTTTGTAGTGATATAATTTAACTCATTACACTCAGTACATTCTAAAGTAATATTTACGCGCATCTTATTCCCTCCAAATCAGAAGTATTAATGTTTTTACTATATTTTTAACGATATAAGTAAACACTTTGCTTTAAATAGAATACCATGACTTTTAGATTTATTCTAGTCTTTTTTGTTAAAATCGTCATTTTGTTCATAAATTATGCTACAATTATATATACTTTGCACCTCATAGTAAGATGAAGGGAACGAATAATGATAAATACACTACGCAATAAATTGGATGATTTAAAAAACACATCTTTTGTCACATATGGTATACTAATCCTCACATTCACTATGTATTTTATCCTGTCAATCAACGGTGGGAGCGAGAATACATTGACACTAGTTAAATATGGAGCTAAGGTAAATGAATTAATTTATCTTGGTGAATGGTGGCGGTTAATTACCCCGATGTTTCTCCATATTGGTTTTGCACATTTAGTACTAAACTCACTCATTGTCTATTTCTTAGGGGCAGAAGTTGAGATGATTATTGGTCACTTCCGTTATTTAATCCTATATTTAGCGAGTGGTGTTTTAGGAAATTTAGCTAGTTTCGCTTTAAATAATTCTATTTCAGCTGGAGCAAGTACGGCAATATTTGGGATATTTGCCTCGACTCTTGTATTAGCGAAGTTGTATCCTTATCACACTGGTATTCAATTATTATCTAGAAACTATTTAACACTAATTGTGTTAAATGTTGTCTTTGGAATTTTCAGTCCGGGTACAGATAATGCTGGTCATATTGGCGGGCTACTTGGAGGCTACTTGGTAATGTATGCACTGTCTTCTAGAAATGCATTGAATAATCCTAAAAAGAAAAGACTTGTTTATGCATTTGCCTATGTAGCGGCTTTCATTCTTTTATTAGCAATCGGTTATTTTAAAGTACAAAGATTTTACATGAATTAATCTTTTTTAGTCTGTTTAGTAACATTAAAAAAATTATTGTATAGGAGAGTGTTTAATTCAATGGGAAACAAAAAAATAATTGGTATTGATTTAGGTGGCACCACAGCAAAGTTTGGTATTATCAATTTAGATGGTGAAATCCAAACGAAATGGAGTATTGCGACAGATATTTCTGAAGAAGGCAGTAAAATCGTTCCAAATATAATTGCTTCAATTAAACAACATCTAGAATCATTTAATCTAACGTCCGATGATTTTATAGGAATTGGGATGGGGTCACCCGGAACAATCGATACAGCTAAAGGTACAGTGATTGGAGCCTATAATTTAAATTGGAAAACCCTACAAGATTTAAGGGGACCAATTGAAGCTGAAACGGGCATTCCTTTTTTCATTGATAATGATGCGAATGTTGCGGCATTAGGAGAACAATGGACAGGGGCCGG
>CAYROB010000064.1:0-6889 GCA_964425775.1 uncultured Carnobacteriaceae bacterium | reverse complement strand
TTTATGATGATTTTACAGGGAACATCCTATTTAAAACGGCTGTCCTTGATGAAAACATATCAATGTTTGGTGGAGGCAAACCTTCGGATGTATACAAGAACGCACTCTCGCCAATGGTACTCATTGGTTCGAAAGATAGTGTGGATATTGAATTAGAAACCCATTTGTTCTTTGAATGGATCGAAGTAGACAATCCGTATGAACGGAAATACAAACAGACACTGAAAAAATATTACTTGGATAATAAAACAATAATCAAAGAAGATATCGATACGGGTACAATTATGATTGATATGAATGAAGTAGTGGATGGGCGACAAGTTGGTGCAGTTGAACAATACAAGTACTACTTGCCAAAAGAACTTATTGTGAAAGACAATGAGAACTATCTTGTTGAGATAAACGCCGAAGCCTTTTGTGAATGGCTGGGTATTGAATATAAAAAACCAAGCATATTCTCTCGGTTTTTTTCGTATTGATAAAGGTCAATGTATATCAATTTGGAATTTAAAATAAAAAATCCCTTCAAGTAGTTTAACTTTTTCAAGTGTCTACTTTGAAGGGAATATATTATTCTCTATGCGTTTACCCAATTGTCGTTCATTTTGACATCTGCGGCATTAAACAAGGTGTAAATAGGACAACGTGCTTCAACTTGTGCTTGAAGTTCTTTGATCCGTTCATCGGATTCTGTAGTTTCTACTTTAACATCCACTTCTTCTGCGACCGCATTTGCTGTAACATTTTCACATGATGCAAGAGTTGCTAATGCAGTTTGCATTGGATTTGGTCCTGCATCTTATCATGAATTACTTTCCGTTGAAAAGCATATGATTGCATTTCTACTAGTCGCAAATAGTAAGTATATGACTTAGCAGGTTAGCTTATCTGTGATATTATTAAGCTAGAAGAATGAACTCCAATTGACTAGATGAGAGGAGGAAAATCCATGGAAGAAAAAACTATTAAAATATTGGTGGCTATCGATGGATCGAACAACTCAGAACGGGCAGTTATTGAGGCGAAGACATATGGTGAGTGTGTTAGTGGGGAGATAACGATATTAACTGTCATGAAACCTGTCACTACAACATACTATGGAAATATTGAACTATCGAAAGTAGACAATGAGAATATAGAACGTTCAAGGCAAGAAATTTTAAACAAAGCATTGAAAGAGTTTGAAGATTATCCAGATGCAGTCCACACCAAGCTTCGAAAAGGGAACCCAGCGGACGAGATACTTGAAGAAGCTGAAGAAGGAGCATACGATTTAATTGTGATGGGAAGCAGAGGATTAGGTGCTTTCACTAGAACCATTTTAGGTAGTGTATCCAACAAGGTTCTAAACCATACAAATACAAATGTCTTAACGATTAAGTAATATCATAAGCTACAGTAAAAATAGCGATTAAATCAAGCAGATGCAACGAGAGTTGTGTCTTTTTGATTTGCTTAAGTAAAAGGCGATAATTAAAATAACTTGTGATATCATTGTTATACGAGTAGACTTTACTATATTTCACAAGATAACAATCGATGAAAAATATTGCACAAAGGGATGGTTATATGAGTGAGAACGCATTTATTACAAGAAATGAATACGAGGCTGTAAAAAATACGGGGCTTAACTTTACAGAAATATCAGAAAAGTACTTTAGTAAAAAGGAGCTAGACGTATTAAACTTCCAAAAAGTACTAAACTTAACAGCTAAAGAAGGAGGAAGTTTTGCAAATTATTCTTCTTTTGCTTCTTGGTATGATATCGGAAGTAATGCTAAAACAGCTCAAGAAAAGAGTCTTGAAATAATGCAAGACTGGGGCGAACTTGAAAAGAGTGATGTTCGGCTTAGAGCAGACTATGTTTTTTTAGGCGTAAATGCAGGGGCTAAGGGTTTTGATATTAAAAAAGAATTTGGAGAAGAAACTTTTGACCATTTTGAGATGTTTCAGTTAAGAACGATACCGGATGAAAATGGTAAGGGTGAGGGGATTCCGTGTGCATTCAAGTATCAAAGAGCTTTTACTACATATGATGAAGAATATGAAAAATTCTTTAATGAACATATAAGAGGGAGTTATATGACTGATTTTGTAAAAGGACTTCCTACTGATTTTGGACCAGATGTAGAACTAAAACTTAAAGATGTACAAGATAAGCTATCATATACAGCAGATGAATACGAAGATTTGTTTGACAGATTTAGCTTAGCTTTTGGCGAGATATTAGAAAGTGAATTGAGAGTATTAGGTGATCGAACACGTACGTTAATAGTCATGGGGGCAGAAGGGTGTATTGTAAACCAACTGATTGAAAGATCTAACCTTGATGAAAAATATCAAGTGAAAAATGTTCCTCATTATTCAGGATCACCAACTTATGAAAAATTAAGGAAAACCCTTAAGAATATATACAAAGGGTAATCGAGATCTGGATACCTTTTTAGATGATTAAATAATAAGACTCCCCTTATTTGGTGTTAAACCAAACAAGGGGAGTCATTTTTCACTTATTTCTTATCTTTCACAAAAGTAATTGGGGTAAATAATTCTGGACGATGGTTATCATCACTTCCAACAGGATCCCAAGACCAGCCTACTGCTTCTGTTTTTCCGTTAATACGCAGATTCTCATAACGTCCAATAAACATGTCCCAAACATCCCCATTTTTTGGTGGTAACGCACGGTCATGTGCTAACCATTCCATACTCTTCCAAGGAATTTTTATTTCATGCATAACGGAATCAGAGATCACATCATCATTGTTTAATTCGCCATTTACTTTAACAGCTGTTTCTAAACCATTAAGTTTCCAATTTAAAAATGCCCAACGATTACCACGTTCATGGGAACCATTCCAGAAATCAAGGCCCGTACGATCATGATTTCCACCAAAGACACGTGCATCATTCTCAATAACATCAAATTCAGCTTGCTCTCTAAATATCGGGTTTGCTTTATACGCATCACGCCAAATATAGAAGGCTTCATAAATTGTATTGTATGAATTAACTTGTAATTCATAATATGTATCTTTTCCGTCAACGAAAATTTCAATGTCATTATCAAACCAAAGCAAATCGCCATCATTTTTCATGCTTGCTTTAGGGTAAGGTGACTCGCTGTAGAATGCAAAGTAGACATATTCATCACTCCACAAAACTGCAGCTCTGCTGTCAAAAAGGGCAGGTGTATCACCGATTACATCCACGAAGCGTGGGGACCATTTTGCTTGCTTCCAAACCTCTTTACTCACATTCCCATCAATTTCAAAATCCTTGTCTAAATAATATGCAATATTTTTATCTTTCATTATATTCTCCTAGAATTTAGTGGAAAATTTACTCACACAGTGAAACTATAATCAATGTAAGCGATTTTGTCAAATGGTTTAGTAAATTTAGTAAAGGTGGGAAACATGATTTAGCCCCTTTTCAATAGGTATAATTCAGTAAGATCGCAGCCCTTACATTATTACTAAACATTTACTCATTTAAAGAGAAAAACTTCCAGTTAGCTGCCATTAAGAAATGGAAGGCTATGCCGATGTGGGGATGACGATATTAATCGATTTGGTAACTTAGAGTATTGCTAGGGAAAGAATATAACTGTAAAGCTTGAGCAACTAGCAAATATTGCGTTACAAGTTTGGAAAAAATTAAATAGCAGTAAAGATAACCCCACCCAATCACTATAATGTAGTGAAGGGTAGGGGTTATTCTGTTTTTCACAGAAAATCTATACTTCGCCATATTTAGAAAAATTACTGGCGATTGAATTAAAGTATCTTCTCTATTTCTTCAGCTGACATAGGCTTATAGTAATAATATCCTTGTGCAGAATCACACTTCTCCTGTTTTAGAAATGCTAGCTGCTCAGCTGTTTCTACTCCTTCTGCGACAACGGTAAGGTCTAAGCTTCTTGCTAAATCAATAATTGTTATGATTATTGCCTGATCCTTTACGCTAGTTTCAATTGCCTGCACAAACTGCATATCGATCTTAATTTGATCGACTGGAAGCAATTTTAAACGGCTAAGAGAAGAGTATTCTGTACCAAAATCATCAATTGCGATAGAACCCCCTGTATCCTTAATCTTACTTAGAATACCAAGTACATCGTCAGCTCCTTCAATTGCAATGCTTTCTGTAACTTCTAATTCAATATATTTTGGGTCCAATCCTGTTTCTTTGATAATGGTCTCAATTCTATTTGTGAAGCTCATATTTATTATTTGGCCAGCGGAAAGGTTGACCGCCACTTTCACATGAGGTAGTCCCATATCTTGCCATTTTTTATTTTGGATACAAGCATTTCGTAGAACCCATTCACCAATACCATTTATTAAATTATTCTTTTCGGCAAGTGGGATAAATATTCCAGGAGATATCAATCCTTTGGTTGGATGTATCCATCGAATCAGCGCTTCTACTCCGATTATTTTGTTTGTCAAAAGATCTACTTGAGGCTGATAATGAATGATGAACTCGTCTCGTTCTAACGCTAAATTAAGATCAGCTGAAAGTTCCTTATTTATTGAAAGCTCATCTTTCATTTCTTGAGTACACAAGACATATTGATTTTTTCCTTTATTTTTCGCATGGTACATAGCCACATCCGCATTTCTAACTAAACTCTCTGGATTTTCTCCATCTGCTGGATAAGTTGAAATGCCTATACTAGCTGTTACTACAAATTCTTGATTACTCACTACAAATTCTTTTGAAAACACATGTATTATTTTATTGGCTATCTGATCGATTGCATTTAAATCTGTAATATTATTAACCACAATCAAAAATTCATCCCCACCAAATCGGGCAACTGTATCTGATTCACGGACTACTCCTTCTAATTTTTCAGCAACTTGTTTAAGTAAAGAATCGCCCCCTTCATGACCGAGAGAATCATTGATGGATTTAAAACCATCCAAATCAATAAAAATTACTGCGAAAACATTACCAGTTCTTTTAGACAACCGAATCGCTTGATTCACTCGATCTAAAAACAGATAACGGTTAGGGAGTCCTGTTAAGGCATCGTTGTAGGCCATGAATTCCGTTTGTTTATCAATTTGTATGGGTGTTAAAACATTTGCCAGAATATTGGCTAAAATATGAAGTAACTTAATTTCTTTTGCTGACCAACTGTTGTGTTCTGTTACGGAATCTACTCCAATAAATGCGTAGATTTTCTTGTTTTCCATCACCGGTACAGCTATTAACGACTTTACACTTTGTCTCTGTAATTCTTCTTGCTCTGCCTTTGCCTCTTTTGGCATAGCATTTACATCTTCTATCTCGATTAAATTATTTTGATTGAGCTGATTTATCCACCAAGGAAAGATAGCTAAGGGGACTTCAGTCATTGTACTTATCTCTGCCTTAATTCCTGGTTTACACCATTCGTTCGAATAGATCATTGTGTTATTTGTATGATTGATTTTATATAGATACATTCGATCAACATTGAAAAAAATACCTGCTTTTTTTAGGAGCATTTGAATCTTTTCATCTGAATTTTCTTCATTGAAACTGAGAAAATCAAAAGTCACTGCTAAAATCATTTCTTGGAATGCAATTTGTTCCTGATTTTCTCTTACTTTAGCGATATACACTTTATTTACATACGATCCTAAGACGAAGGCAACGACTAAAAATATTATTCTTAATATAAAATCATATCCACCTGCCATTACATAGGTTCTACCCCTAAGTATCCAAAAGAGAGATTGAGTAATGATTGAAACAATCGTAGCTGAAAGCAGTAGAAATCGTTTATCAAATAAAAGAGAGGCGATTATGATAAGGATTGAATAGGCCCAAACAGTTATTGTTGAAGAGTTTAAAAATTGGAAGGTAACAATCGGGATACTTACTACTAATACTACAAGGGTAAGCTTTTCCCTTAACCACTCTTCTTTAATTCTTTGGACAAGGAGCATAATTATACCTAAACTGAGAAATGCTCCACTTTGAAACAATGAATTTTTCAAATCTCTGGTAGTACTTGATTGGCTTGAAAAAAACCTAAATGCAAAAGTTAAAAGACCACTTATAAAAAACCAAGTTGAAAGCTGGTTAAAAACATCCATTTGTTGTTTAGTAGATAAAATCTTTTCTTCTTTTTTTGTTGGCCCCAGATTTAATACATCATAATATCGTCCAGAATAGTACATCGCATAGACTGGAAGCAAAACAAACAAAGGCGCCAGCTGTGGAAAAGAATGTGATGAATAAGAGGCTATCACAAAATCTGTAAGCGTTCCGAAGAAAGTCGAGAAAAAGATTGCGAATAAAATAAGATTAGCTTGCCTAATTCTTCTTTTTTCTTGTAATCTACCTCGCCATTTCCAAACAACGATAACACTAGAAATCAAATAAATAGCATAGTAAAGGTAATACAAATAGTCCCAATGATTATTTACAATCCTGTTTGTCCATCCAAAGCTAACTTTAATCAGATCATATTGCATCACTGCCATCTCATTTGATAAAGCAAAGATAAACATCATTATAAGTGAGGGTATATGTAGGAGAGGGAGATACTTGCATAATTTACTCTTGTTTTTATCATTGGTAATTAATAAAAAGAAATGGAGAATTAAACTAAATATCGAAGTCCAACCAACTGCCGCAAAACGTCTCCAAAACAAAGCTCCTTCAACATTGCTTTGTAAATTTGCCATTGCTAATCCAAAGGACCAACTGCTTAATGCAAGATTAAGGAGTAAAAATATTCTATTAATCATTAATTTTGAATCTAATTTAATCATGTAGAAGCCCCAGAAAAGAGGTAGCAAAGCGCCTAAAAAAAGTAAAAATGAAATGACTTTATCTAAATTCCCCATAAATATTCCCCCTAAAAACAAATATTTCCAATTACTTT
>CAYROB010000063.1:1907-6982 GCA_964425775.1 uncultured Carnobacteriaceae bacterium | reverse complement strand
AACTAGAAACAGATGATGGCGTAACTTATTATGAGATTGAGTTTGAAGTTGGCGAGAATGAATACGATTATGAAATTGATGCGACTAGTGGAAAGATTCTTAAATTCGAACATGACCTTGAAGAGGTGAAAAAGAAGGCACCAGTTGCTGAAAAAGAAACAGCACCAGCTAAAGAATTATCGCAAGATCAAGCGATCAACATTGCTTTAAAACATGCAGGTGTCAGTCGTTCAGGAGTATCTTTTGATGATGTTGAACTAGATACAGATGATGGACGTAAAATCTGGGAAATATCATTTGATGCCGGAGATTGGGAATTTGATTATGAGATTGATGCATTTACAGGTCAAATAATTGATTGGGAAAAAGAGTATGATGACTAATTTATTTATCAATTAAAAAATGAATATTGTTTACCAGTGGAGGGATTGCTTAAAGCAGTTTCTCCATTTTTGTGTTATATTTATTGAAGATGAAATCGTAAAGGTGTGCGTGAAGTATGAATGTTGAGACTATTAAAGAGAATCTTCCAGACATATGGAAGGAATTAAAAATTGAGCTTTATCAAGAAATATCATCAACCAATGATTGGGCTAAAAAACATGTAAGGGAAAATCCAGAAGATGAGATTCTCCTAGTAAGTAAAAAACAAACAAAGGGTCGGGGGAGACTAGGACGCAGTTTTTATTCAAAACTAGATCACGGTCTATATTTTTCTCTAGCGATCCATCCTAAAAATATCGATCCAAAGGAACTCCCGTTATATACAATTGCTGCCGCAACTGCATTGATGCAGGCAGTGGATACAGAATTAGGGTTAGAGTTACAAGTGAAATGGGTGAATGATTTATTTTATCAGAAGCAAAAAGTCTCCGGTATTTTAACTGAGGCAATTACTGATTCAGCGACTAATAAAATATCATCACTTGTAATAGGAATTGGCTTGAATTTAGCCGGTTCATTTAAAGAAGCAGACTCAACCACACAAGAAGTTGCCGGGACTTTATATGAAAAATTGCCAACAGATTTCAATATTAATAAACTGCTACAAGAATTTTTAGTTGAATTTGGAAGATATCACCATAATCTTACAGCTAAAGAATTTTTACCTATTTATGAAAAGAAATTACTTGGTATAGGTAGAGAGGTAAGTTATAAAAGAAAAAATGAAGTTTACTTTGGAGTGATTCAAGGAGTGAACGGGCAGGGACAGCTGTTGGTTAAGAATAAGCAAGGTGAGTTGCTGACTCTTTTAGGAGAAGAAATTCACTTTTCAAGCAAACAATTTAGAAAAGGTATGGGAAAACAAGATGAAAACAGCTGATTTAACAAGAGTTTCTTTATTATTGGCGCTGCTTATCGTTTCGGCACAATTTGCTGTTCCAATCGGTCCGATTCCGATAAGTTTACAAACACTCATTGTCTTAATTATCGGATTAATCTTACCTACTAAGCAGGCAGTATTGACAACAGTTCTTTATTTGATTGTTGGGCTAATCGGTTTACCTATCTTTACTCAAGCAATGGGTGGACCACACTCAGTTCTGCTTCCTTCTTTTGGATTTATTCTATCTTTTATTCCAGCAGTATGGGTTATTTCAAAAGTTCGACAGATGAAGTCACGAGATAGAATGAGTAATTATCTACTAGCGGCTTTTTTAGGGCACCTCATTATTTATACGGTTGGCCTGTCTTATATGACTTTTATCCTTAATTTTTATCTGGGAAGCGGAATGAGTTTTGGGCGGATTATTGCTATTGGTATGTTGCCCTTTATTCCAGGCGATATTCTAAAAGCAGGAATTTCCATCAGTATTTCCCGAAATTTAAATAGTTATTTAGCTAATCGCTCAGAATAATTGATTACTTCGCTTGAAATACTAAAGGAGGAATGTTTGAATGAATTTTTTGATATGGCTTGTTATTTTAGGCCTATTTGTCTTAAGTTTTGTTGCTTTAGTTTATCCAGTATTGCCGAGTGTTAGTGCGGTTTGGGCTGGATTTTTATTTTATCATTTCTTTATCAATTCAGCAGAACTAACCAGCTTGTTTTGGTTTGTGATGGCAATATTTACTTTGTTTTTACTGTTATCGGATATCTTTGCGAGTTCTCTGTCGGTCAAAAAATATGGGGGAACAAAGTTAGGTGAAAGGGTAGCAGGCGTATCGGTGATTGTAGGATCTTTCGTTTATCCACCTTTTGGTATTATCTTCTTACCTTTCATCGCTGTTTTTATTGCCGAGTGGAGTCAGGAAAGGTCATTGCGTGAAGCATGGAACTCGGCATTAGGCTCGCTAATTGGATTTTTCAGAGGGCAAATTGCAACAGCGATTATTCAGTTTGTTATGATTATTTGGTTCTTTTTTACGATTTGGTTTTAGTAATCGGGCAGTTAAGAAAGTATTTTTTAATGCATTGTATTATAAAACACTTTCAATTCTTGGTAAGCTATAGGTAACATAAAAATAGGAGTGGATGTTAAATGAAAAAATTAGACAAGCGAGTGGCACTAATTTACGGTGGAACATCAGGACTTGGTGAAGCAACAGCTAAATTATTTGCCAGAGAGGGTGCAAAAGTTGCGGTTGCTGGACGTTCAGAAGAGCGTGGAAACCAAATCGTTGCAGATATCAAAAATGACGGAGGCGAAGCGGTCTTTGTCCAAGTGGATTTAATGGATGCTGACCAGATTAAGCAGTCTGTTCAAGACACATTGGATGCCTTTGGTACAGTAGATATCTTATATAATGGTGCAGGAATTTTAGATGAGTATGAAAATATCATTGATACAGAAGCAGATACTTTTGATCGCCTCTTACGATTAAATGTGAAAGCTCCCTTCCTTGCCACAAAAGCGGTTATGCCTATTTTTGTTGAAAAAGGAAAAGGTGTTGTCATTAACGTTGGTTCACAAGGAAGTAAGTTTGCTGCGGTAGGTGGAACAAGTTATGTGACAACAAAACATGCTTTAGTTGGTTTCAACAAACAATTAGCCTTTGACTTTGGTCCAAAAGGAGTCAAATCAATCTTACTTGCACCAGGTTATATTGAAACGCCAATGACAGATGGTCTTGAAGAGCCAAGATTGCAGGATATTCCAGAGCAAAGACCAGGAAAACCAGAAGAGATTGCAAATCTTGCACTATTCATCGCTTCAGATGATTCAAATT
Source organism: uncultured Carnobacteriaceae bacterium (assembly GCA_964425775.1). Classification (GTDB taxonomy): domain Bacteria; phylum Bacillota; class Bacilli; order Lactobacillales; family Carnobacteriaceae_A; genus Atopostipes. Next base: position 3,811 of record CAYROB010000063.1, on the reverse strand, counting down.
ATATGAATGGTACAGAAGTCTACATGGATGGTGGCTGGACAATCGGCCGATAGATTATATCCGATTCACTTAAACGGGCTGACTTTTTAGTTGGCTCGTTTTTTCCGTTTTGAAAAATGAATGATTACACTTACAAATGAATCCGATTACAGTTATAATGGACACAGTGATTTAAAAATCAATTAATTTACTAAATAAAAGGAGTGTCAACGATTGGAAAAATCAATGATTATGAATTTAGCAAATGGATCAGATATTCGAGGAATTGCCATGGAGGGCCTAGGTTATGAGGTCAATTTAAATGAAGAGTCAGTAACAATGATTGCGAACGGTTTTGTCAGCTGGATGAAAGAAAATGTTACAGCGAAGACAGAAAAGTATACAGTGGCGATTGGTTATGATGGACGCCTAACTGGTGAAAGTATTAAGCAAAATATTGCGGATGTCTTTGTCCAGGCTGGAGTAAATGTGATTGATGTCGGGATTGCCACAACTCCTTCATTATTTATGATCACTCAATATGAAGACTATCAAGCGGATGCCGGTATTATCATCACCGCCAGTCACCTACCTAAAGAATATAATGGAATGAAATTCTTTACGACAGAAGGTGGCCTAGCTAGTGAAGATATTGACTTTATTTTAGAAAGTGGATTTGATGGAGAAGCGATTATTAATCCTGAAGACGAACAAGGAGAAATCATAAAGAAAGATTTAATCAAAGATTATTCAGCTGATTTAAGAGAGAAGATTATTAATGGGTTGCCAGAAGCAGATCGAACAGACACACCATTAAAAAATCGTCGGATTTTAGTGGATGCTGGAAATGGAACGGCTGGCTTTTTTGTTGAAGATATTCTTGATAAACTAGGTGCGGATACAACAGGAAGTCAATTCCTAAATCCGGATGGAAATTTCCCAAATCATATTCCGAACCCAGATGATGCTGATGCAATTGAAAGTCTACGTAAAGCCGTGCTAGAAAACAATGCGGATATGGGGATTATCTTTGATACAGATGCAGACCGTGCTGCGGTAATGGATAGTACAGGGCGCGCAATCAACCGAAACAATCTGATTGCACTAGCTGGGGCAATTGCTTTAAAAGATGCACCAGGAGGACTAGTTGTCACGAATTCACCAGTCTCAAATCATGCGATAGATTTTATTGAGAGTAAAGGTGGAAGTGTTGAGCCTTATATCTCGGGTTATAAGAATGTAATTGATCGTGGAATTGCATTGAATAAAGAAGGGATTAATTCACCTTTAGCCATTGAAACGAGTGGACATGCTGCGTATAGAGAAAATTATTTCTTAGATGATGGATCGTACTTAGTTGCCAAAATTTTAATAGCGGATGCAGAAATGCAACTACAAGATGGGTCAGTCTTTGATTTAATTGAGGGGCTACAAGAACCTGTTGAAACAGAAGAAATTCGTTTTGTGATTGATTTAGAAGATTATGCTGATTATGGCAACAAAGTTATTCAGGATTTAGATGAATTTGGACGTAAAAATGAAGACTTTGAATTCGTACCAGAAAATAAAGAAGGAGTTCGTTTTAATGTTTCAGGCAAGTATGGAAAAGGTTGGTTCTTATTGAGAATGAGTTTGCATGAACCAAAATTAGTCTTACAGATGGAGAACGACCAAGAAGGCTCTATTGCCGTATTAAAAGAAACATTACTTCCATTCTTTGAAGCTTATGAAGAGTTAGAATAAGAAGATAAGAGCAGAGTGAAGGGTAATCTAGGTTTTTCATTTGACACGACTTTTAATGCTTGTTATCATTGAAAGAGTGAAATATATAATGTGAATATTTATTAAAGCTCTCATTCGTTGACTGAGAGCTTTTTTCCTTGCCATCTTACAACAATCTGTCGGCTAAAATACATCTGAAAAAT
>CAYROB010000063.1:0-1897 GCA_964425775.1 uncultured Carnobacteriaceae bacterium | reverse complement strand
TTTTAGAAAGACTTGATTCTTGAGGAGTAATGGCTGGGTCTAGAATAAAACGACAAAATATTATGGAGGAACTATGGAATCATTAAAAAAGCAAGAAAAAGAAATGGCATTAGGAGAAGAAAAATTACGTGCAAGAAACTTTACTAAGTTCGGATTAGACATGAATATCTTTGTATCGATTGTTACAGCGATACTTGTCTTGGCCTTTGTGATATTCACAATTGCTCAACCAACAGTTTCGGCTAATTTTTTTGAAGGCATTAATATTTTTTAAAACGAAAACTTTAGTTGGTTATTCGTTTTTACAGTAAACGCTGCACTTGCATTCCTTATCTATTTAGGTTTTTCACGTTATGGAAGAATACGACTCGGAGGCTATACAGCTAAACCAGAATATAGCGATGCCTCTTGGTTTGCGATGATGTTTAGTGCCGGGGTCGGAATTGGGCTGTTTTTCTATGGGGTAGCCGAGCCGATTGAACACTTAAATATTCCGCAAGCTCTAGATAGTATTTCAGATTTTGATAATTTTAAAATGATGTTTTTACATTGGGGACTACATGCTTGGTCAATCTATGGACTGATGGCAATTGGACTTGGTTATTTCAGCTATAATAAAGGACTTCCATTTGCGATGCGTAGCTTGTTTTACCCACTCTTGGAAGAGAAAATATATGGAATCTGGGGCGACATAATTGATACAGTTGCTACTTTATCAGTTTTGTTTGGACTTGCAACATCGCTTGGACTCGGGGCGAAACAAATTAACTCTGGTCTGAACTATGTGTTTGGAATTCCTGATGCATCCTCTGTACAGATGATCATTATTGCTGGAATTACATTTATAGCGACTTTATCGGTGATGAGTGGTCTTTCTAAAGGAGTAAAATGGTTAAGTGAGATCAACCTTGTAGTAAGTGGTTTGTTATTGCTCGCTATTTTATTGATCGGACCAACAACGTATATTCTCTCAACTTATTTATCAAGTTTAGGAATTTACCTAACAGACTTTGCTAAAATTAGTTTATTCACAGCAGTAAATCCAGAGGATGTGGCTTGGCAAGGAGCTTGGTCGACTTTCTACTGGGCTTGGTGGATTTCTTGGTCACCTTTTGTTGGGACATTTATCGCTCGAATTTCTAGAGGACGTACAATTAAGCAAATTGCTTTTGGTATCTTAATTATTCCGACATTCGCAATTACTTTTGCGATGACAATCTTAGGAGCAGCAGGAATCTTTGTAAACAATCAGTTTGGTGGAGTGATTGAACAAGCAATTGATACTAACATTGCAACATCGATGTTTGAAATGTTTAATTATCTAACAAGTTCTGGAATGCTTCAAGTACTCTTATCGATTGTTTCGGTTGTTGCAATTATGATTTTCTTTGTCACAAGTAGTGACTCGGGTTCGCTTGTGGTAAGTAGTTTAACAAGTGGCGGATTAGAAAATCCACCAGTAGCTCAAAGAGTGTTCTGGGCTGTACTTGAAGGACTCATTGCAATGGCAGTTTTACTAATTGGTGGAGAAGAGGCGCTAATTACCATTCAATCCGCCGTTGTTATTTTAGGATTCCCATTCTCAATGATGCTATTGATGATGATGGTTGCCTTAGTCAAAGAGTTGCAAGGAAGTTACCGTAAGTATAACTACAATAGAAACTTAACATTGAAGAAAAGATTAAAGAAAATTGAAGATAATGCTAAATATCGCTAGTAAGTAGAGTTTTGAGAGTCTATTTTTGAAAGGTTATTCGAAAATAGACTCTTTTATTTTGCTGTTGTTTAAATAAACAGCTGTTTACTTTGACACTCGTTTGAATGACTGCTATACTTATGGAGTGAAAAATGAATATGATTTGTTAGGCAGAGGCTCCTATACAAACACAGGCTACTG
>CAYROB010000062.1:0-6992 GCA_964425775.1 uncultured Carnobacteriaceae bacterium | reverse complement strand
ATCACCTACTGATATTTTAGGGAAAAGAGTTTCGGATAAAATCTTCTGAGCAGTCTCTATTCCACTATCCAAATAAACGGCTCCAATAAAGGCTTCAAACACATCACATAACAAGGATGTTCGTTTGCGACCATTTGATTGCTCTTCACCTTTTCCTAACAAGATAAATTGTTGTAGGTTTGTCTCCACAGTCAATTCAGCTAAAGTTTCTTCGCGAACAGCTGCCGCTCTCATTTTAGTCAACTGCCCTTCCGGTAGCTCTTCGTATTCCTTGTATAAATAATCCGATACTATGAGTTCAATAACTGCATCCCCTAAGAATTCCAGTCTTTCTAAATGTTCTAAATTTTTTTCACGGTGATCATTCGCATAGGATGAATGTGTAAATGCGATAAACAATAATTCATCTTTTTGAAATGAAATATTGAATTTTGTATTTACATATTCGACTAATTTTTCTTTCATTTATTTCACCTCTTTCTGTTAAAATTAATTTTTTGTGTATTCGATGAAAAAGAACCAACCTCAATCCTGTGCGTATCCACACACAAATAAAAGTTGATTCCAGCTCTTTTTAATCCCTTCAATTCTTTTTTATTCCTCATCATCGACTTCCTCAAATTCACGTTCAATATTGTCATAAGATGTATTTTGAGTCTTTTCATAATCCCGACTCCAGTTAGTTGCTCCCGGCTCTCCTGATGACTTTCTTTGATTATCATCTTTCATAATAAACTTTCTAAAGAACCAAACAACTATTCCTAAGATAAGAATCAGTGAAAAATAACGGAAGATAAAAAACAATCCGCCACTAAACACTAGGAGTAAGAGGAATAAGCTAATCATTAAAGTAGTCGATGAACAACCATAGACAGAAGTCCTTGGTCCATTTTGATTATTGTAATACACAACTTCACTTCCTTTAGTCTATAAGTTCCATTTTTAAGATAAGTTTGCGCTTTCTAATTTTACCATATTCCACCACCAGATTAAATGAAAAAATAGGACTTAAGAAAAATAGACCTTAAGTCCTAGTTCATTCTTCTTTATTTCTTTAAGTGGAAAATCTACAAGCAACGCATCAGTCTTTTGCAGTCAATGAACTAATATGTTTTTTCATCTGGATTGCCCATTCGACCTGCTTGTCCTTCAAAGGAATTAATTTTCACCATATCTTCTTCTGATAATTCAAAGTCAAAGATGTCCGCATTTTCTGCCACCCGACTGTGCGTTGATGTCTTTGGCAATGGCAGGAAACCATGCTGTAAACTCCAGCGCAGAACAATCTGTGCTTCAGTTTTATTGTATTTCTGGGCCAACTCTTTTAATTCGTCAATCTCAAAGATTTTCCCTGTTCCCAGTGGGCTGTATGCTGAAGAGAGAATATTGTTTTTCTTATTCGCCGCAACAGTTTCTGGTTGCATCTCACTTGGATTTAATAAAATCTGGTTAACTGTTGGCTTAACATTAGCGGTCTCAAGCAACGGTTCTAAATGCCTTGGCATGAAATTCGATATTCCCAGGCTTCGTATTTTTCCAGCTTCCTGCGCTTCTTCCATTGCACGCCAGCTCTCTGCATTCGACTCTTGCCAGTTGTCACGATATTTTATAGGATTTGGCCAGTGAATGAGGTATAAATCAACATAGTCGAGTCCTAAGCGTTCCAATGAATCATCAATTGCTTTTGTCGCGAGTTCATAGGTGTGATCATCATTCCACAGTTTCGTGGTCACAAATAGTTCCTCTCGTGTTACTAGACCCTTATCAATCGCCTGTCTAATTCCACGACCAACACTTTCTTCATTTCGATAAACAGCGGCAGTATCAATATGACGGTAACCTACTTCGATTGCATGCTCCACAATATCGGCAGTACTATCATCATTCTCCATTTGCCAGGTTCCAAAACCAACTACTGGAATTTCAACACCATCATTCAACGTATACGTATCTTTCAAACTCATGTGATCTCCTCTTTCTTTATTTTTATTTATTAATTAGTCTAAGCGTTCGTCTGGATTAATCATTTCGCCAGCTCGTCCTTTAAATGAATCAAGAATTTGCATGTCTTCTTCAGCTAATTCGAAATCAAAAACATCCGCATTTTCTTCTACCCGACTCATAGTTGAAGTCTTAGGTAAAGGTAAGAAGCCGTGCTGTAAACTCCAGCGTAAAATGATTTGAGCTTCAGTTTTATTATATTTTTGCGCAATGTCTGTCAATTCATCAATTTCAAAAATATTTCCTCGAGCTAGTGGACTGTAGGCGGATGAGAGAATGTTGTATTTTTTATTGGCCGCAACAGTCTCAGGTTGCATTTCACTTGGATTCAATAGAATCTGGTTCACACTGGGCATGACATTGACTGTCTCAAGCAATGCCTCTAAATGCCTTGGCATAAAGTTTGAAATGCCTATACTGCGTATTTTCCCTGCTGCCTGTGCTTCTTCCATTGCCCGCCAGCTTTCTGCATTCGACTCTTGCCAGTGGTCTCGATATTTTATAGGATTTGGCCAGTGAATCAAATACAAATCAACATAATCCATACCTAAACGCTCTAAAGAATCATCAATTGCTTTTGTCGCGAGTTCATAGGTGTGATCATCATTCCACAGTTTCGTGGTCACAAATAACTCTTCTCTTGTAACTAATCCTCTGTCAATCGCATTTTGAATACCTTGTCCAACGCTTTCTTCATTTTCATAAAGAGTTGCAGTATCAATATGGCGGTACCCCACCTCAATGGCATGTTCGACAACTTTAGTTGTTTCTTCATTATTTGGCATTTTATATGTGCCAAATCCTATTACTGGAATCTCAACGCCATCATTTAATGTGTACGTATCTTTTAAACTCATAAAATCCCCCTTTTAATGAATAATCTAATCTTAAAAGTCTATTTCGTCTGGATTCCACATGCTACCTGCTTGACCTTCGAGTCCATCAATTTGCTTCATATCCTCTTTTGACAATTCAAAATCAAAAATATCCGCATTTTCTTCAACCCGACTAGGTGTTGCTGTTTTTGGTAAGGGTAAGAAGCCGTGTTGTAAACTCCAACGTAGAACTACTTGGCCCACAGTTTTGTTATACTTTTCAGCAAGTGCTGTTAATTCTTTAATATCAAATATTTTACCAGACCCTAGAGGACTCCAAGCTACTGATAGGATGTTGTGCTTTTTATTTTCAACAACTGCATCCGCTTGCATTTCACTTGGATTTAACATGATTTGGTTCACGCTCGGCACGGTATCGATTGCTTTTAGCAAAGGCTTTAAATGTCTAGGCATAAAGTTCGATACACCGATTGATCGTATTTTACCTTCCGCTTTGGCTTCTTCCATTGCACGCCATGTATCAAGGTTTGCTTGTTCCCAATGCTCTCGATACTTAGCTGGATTTGGCCAATGAATTAAATAAAGATCTATATAATCTAATCCTAAAAGTTCCAGTGACTGATCAATTGCTTTTTTTGCACGTTCATAGGTTTGATCTTCATTGAATATTTTGGTTGTGACAAATAATTCTTCACGAGAAACAAGCTCTTTATCGATTGCTTGTTTAATTCCTAAGCCAACACTTTTCTCATTTGCATATTCAGAAGCAGTATCTACATGACGGTAGCCTACGCTAATCGCATGTTCTACAATGTCCGCTGTCGCTTGATTATCCGGCAGTAGATAAGTTCCAAAACCAACAATTGGAATCTCGACACCGTCATTTAATGTATACGTATCTTTTAAGTTCATAAATGTCCTCTTTTCTAAAATCTATGTATGATAATCATACCAAAGATAGGCTTATTCTTAAAAGAAAGCGCATTTAATTATTTTTTCCTAACTATCTGGTATACTCATTCTACCCTAGAGAATTGAGGTGATGAGATGATAACGATCGGACTAACAACTTGGAGCGATCATCCGCTCATTGCATCCGACAAAAAAAGACAACTAGAAGATTATGCCAGCCACTTTCCATTTGTTGAAATGGATACAAGTTATTATGGAATTCCTTCTGAAAAGAGTATTCAAAATTGGATCGATAAGACACCTAAAAACTTTCAATTCATTCCAAAAGCATTTTACCCAATGACTTTACACAAGCCTTGGGAAGAAAGCTCTCAACCATTAGAAGATATTTTTTCTTTGTATAATAAACGCTTTCAGCCAATGGTCAAAGCTGGAAAAGTTAAAGCTTTTTTATTTCAGTTTCCTCCATTTTTTCGATACGCTGAAAAAAATAAAGAATATCTAAGAAAAGTAAGATACTTGATGGGGAAATTGCCGGTTGCGATTGAATTTCGACATGCGAGTTGGTACGGTGTGGAAAATCAGCAGTACACTTTAGAATTACTGAAGAAACTGAACTTTGTTCATGTCGTTGTCGACCAACCACAAACTCCATCAAACAGTGTCCCGACTATTTTAAAAGCGACCAACAAAAACCTCACCTTGTATCGTCTACATGGCCAAAATTATTCAGGCTGGTTAAGTGCAAGTGAGGACGTTAATTGGCGTGAAAATCGGACATTACATGATTATACAGAGAAAGAACTATTGAATATAAATAAAAATGCTTTAGAATTAGAAAAACAGTCCACTGAAGTCGCTGTAATCTTTAATAATAACTCTGGTGGTCATGCTGCTAAAAATGCAAAAGAGTTGCAGGAGTTAGCCAAAATTGAATTTGAAGGCTTACATCCGCAACAATTGAATTTGTTTTAAGAGAGGGAAATTAATTTGAAATTGAATGTATTGTACGAGGATAACCATTTACTCATTGTCGAAAAACCAAGAAATATGCTTGTTCAAGAAGATATATCAGGTGATTTAGACCTATTAAATGCTGCGAAAGCCTACCTAGTTAAAAAATATAATAAACCAGGTGATGCTTTTCTTGGATTAGTTCACCGACTAGATCGTCCAGTTGGCGGAGTGATCTTATTCGCTAAAACATCAAAAGGCGCATCGCGCATTTCTCATGAATTGCGCTTAAACCGCTTTGACCGTCGCTATTTAACGGTTGTCCGTGGAACACCTAAAGAAAAAACAGGTAAGATAACAGATTATTTATTAAAAGATGAACGTAAAAATAAAACATCTGTTGTCCACCCTTCTACAAAAGGTGCTAAAAAAGCAATCTTACGTTACGAAGTGTTGGATGTAAACCCGGCAGAAGATCTGAGTTTACTCTCGGTCGAGCTTGAAACAGGACGTAGCCACCAAATTCGTGTGCAATTAGCAGAAATGGGCCATCCAATTTTTGGTGACCAAAAATATGGACAAAAAGTGAATCAAGCTGGCCAACAAATCGCTCTGTGGGCAAGCGAATTAAGCGTCAAGCATCCAACAAAAGATGAAATCGTCCATATAGCAATCAACCCGCCAAATGAATATCCTTGGAATCAATTCCGAGTATTTTAAATAATATTTATTCACGCAGTCACATTAGCCAGTTGGCTAGCGTGATTTTAGCTTTCTAATCATGAGTATATCGTGTAATATAATAATGTATTTTAAAAGGAGTGTTGCGATTGAATCGTTTGAATAAAATAAATCCATTGAGTTGGTTTTTCCAATTCTTAAAAGGGATGTTTGTTGGTTCGGGGGCAATCTTACCTGGTGTCAGTGGTGGAGCTTTAGCAGCCATCTTTGGCCTTTATGAACCGATTATTACTTTCTTAGCCGATATTAAAAAAGATTTTATTAAAAATGTTTTATTCTTTTTACCAGTTGGCTTTGGTGGATTATTTGGCGTCTTTGTCCTTGCTACGCCAATTGACTATGGCCTAACCAACTACCCGGTACATGCTTTATGGGGATTTATCGGTGTCATTACTGGTACTTTTCCTTTTCTATATAAAGAAGCCGGTAGAAATGGACGCGAAAAAAAACATCTTATACTAGCTCTAGCAACAGGAATTCTAACTTTTTTATTTTTATTTTATGCAAATGATCTCGTTCTTGGTCATCTGCCACAAAATGTTTGGTCATGGATTCTTTCAGGCGCAATCTTTGCACTTGGATTTATGACTCCTGGAATAAGTTCATCAAACTTTTTGATTTATCTAAACCTGTATCAGCCAATAACCGAAGGAATTCGAACCTTAAATCTTTCCATTATTATCCCAGTGGCAATTAGTGGAGTATTCAGTCTGCTCCTATTTTCTAAGTTAATGCGCAAACTGATGGATATTGCCTACGCCACAGTCTTTCATATTATCTTAGGTGTTGTTGTTGCTTCTACAGCGATCATCGCACCCGAAGCAGCTTTATACAGTGGCTTTGGTTTTAGTGATTATTTAATTCTTTTCATTGTCTTTGCTGTTGGCTTAACCTTTGGCTATTGGATGGGACAATTAGAACAACAGTATAGCTAAGGTTTATTTAACTAAAAAACCAGCCCGTTTTACTAAGGGCTGGTTTTTAATTTTACCTACTCATCCGCGTTGGATGCATTGTTTATCTCTTGCTTTCTTTTCGTTACTTCTAACTCACCTTTCAGCTCCTTGCTGATTTCTGAAAGTTCCTCCTCTGGTATATTCAAGTAATATATACCATTAATCATTGTATCTTCACCGGTCATCTGGATTTGATCAATTGTTCCCAAAGCTGAGCTGTAGCTCATAAAGATACTCACCATCTCGTTGAATTCTAAGTTTGTTTGCAAATTATTTTCCATTGTCTCCAAGACTGACTGATAGTTTAAAATACTATCAAATGAAGCACCTTTTTTCAAGATGGCTGTAACGATTTCTCTCTGGCGTTCTTGCCTACCAAAATCTCCTCCTGGATCTTGTTTTCGCATTCTTGAATAAGCTAAAGCTGCTTCGCCATTCACTTTCTTCGTCTGCCCTTTCACAAATGAAAAACCGTCTTGAGTAAAACTAATTCCCGGAGTCACTGAAACGCCGCCAACTGCATCAACAATTTGCTGAATCCCTGCCATATTTACAGAAACAAAATAGTCAATTGGAATATCTAGTAAATTTT
>CAYROB010000061.1:4192-7186 GCA_964425775.1 uncultured Carnobacteriaceae bacterium | reverse complement strand
TAGCAGCACGCCACCAACCGTCAACTTTATTTAAATACTCTTCAGAGCTATAATTGTTTGTCATTAATTTTTTCCCCTTTTCTATATTATTCATTTTCATTGTATCAGCTAATTTTTTTAAAAACAAGTACTTTCTTTACTTTTGGTAACTTACTTTACTTTTGTCAATAAGAATCCTTGTAACCACTTACACTACCAACTACTACGATTCGTAAAAAAAAAGAACTCTATACTAAAAAGTATAAAGTTCAAGTGTTTTTTATTTGATTATATTATTTTCTTTTAACTTTTCTAGAATTTCTTCTTTTGACAATAAATTTTTTAACCCAATTACAATTACTCTATCTTTTAAATGTGATAAGTTTTCTTCTAAAGAAGAAGAAACAAAGATAACATCTGCATTTGCGCCTTGATTTTTTGCATCGCCCACACTCATATGTTCTACTTCTGCTTCTATACCATGCTCTGTCAAAACTTCATTAATTTTCATCTTGACCATCAAGCTTGAACCCATTCCCCATCCACATGCCGCAATTACTTTTAACATGCTAACTCCCCCTTATAATATATATAGAAGTTTTCCAATTTATCTACAATTCTTTCTTTCACTATATATAGTATATCAGAATCCTGATTTAAAAGCTTTTCATAGCCTGTAAAAATCTTTTGTTTTTTATTTTAGATAATTTCTAGAAGGAAACTTATTCCACAAAGTCGACAATTCTTGTCCCATGGAACTGGTTCGCTGGTAAAACTTTCGCTAATTCTTGGTAGTTTTCATGCGTAACGCCGCCACCAACTAGAATTTCAATGCGTCCATCCGCGTGCGCAATCAATTCTTGGAGCCATTCCACATGATCGCCGGCTGCTCCACTCACACCACCACGAGTTAAAATACGTTTCACACCTTGATTGATTAACCAATCCATCTCTTCTTTTTGATATTCTTTTGGAATATGGTCAAAAGCCATATGGAAAACAACATCCGTTTTTTCACTACGGACAATTAATTCTGTTAAGTGGCTCCGGTTGATGCGCATCTCTTCCGTTAATGAACCTATAACTAAAGCGTGGGCACCCAATACTTTCGCAACCGTTAAATCTTTTTTCATTATTTCAAATTCATCTTCTGAATAAATAAAGTCACCACTGCGCGGGCGAATAATTACGGCAACCTCAGCATTATTTTTATTTGCATAATCTACCGTATGTTCAATGACCGCATACGAAGGAGTTGTTCCATCGCCTGGTAAATTATCACATAATTCAATCCGCTTGGCGCCTAACTCAATTGCTTCAGGTACCTTGGTAAAGTTTTCCGCACAAAATTCTAATAACATCTATCTTTTCCCCTTTTGCTAGCTTTTCTCGTTCTATTTTTCTAATTGACATTTTTTCCGTTCTTCTTTAAAGTTAATGGACATCTAGGAGGTTACATATGAGTAAAAAATATTACGCCGTTCGTGTAGGTCGCAAGGCCGGTATTTATGACAACTGGACCGATGCCAAAGACCAAGTTCACGGCTATCCCAATGCCATTTATCGTTCATTTACAAATTTACAGGAAGCCGAAGCCTTTATGAATCCCCAAGTCGAACAGGAAGCAACCGAAGATCCTGATACAGTGATTGCTTATGTCGATGGGTCCTTCCAAAAATCAACGATGCGCTACAGCTTCGGTGCCGTCTTATTGCAAAATGACCAAGTGATCGAGACACTCTCACGCGTGGGCGACAATCCAAAATACCAAGGAAGTTGGCAAATTGCTGGTGAAGTCTTTGGTGCCCTGCATGCAATTCAATGGGCGATTGAAAACAACTTCAAAAAAATTATCATTCACTACGATTATGTCGGCATCAAACATTGGGCCTTAGGCGAATGGCGCACGAATAAACCCGTCTCCATTGACTACGCTGAAGCCTATCAAAAACTTGCCCCACAAATTGAGGTGGAGTTTGTTAAGGTTAAAGCGCACTCTGGTGTAAAGTACAACGAAATGGTTGACCAAATAGCCAAAGACGCGTTGAACAATACACCAGCTACTTAATTGTGCTCTTACTCAAGCTCTTCAATAAATTCCTTCAGTAAGTGTAATTCTTCTTTCGTAAATGTGAGTCCTTTCCCCATTTTCTCGTGGTCTGGACTCCAATCACGAATATCATATTTCGGTGGACGATTATTCCAGCTGACTAAATTCAATTCTCTTGTCCAGCCACTCGGTGATTCTGACAACACACCTAAACTTTTTTTAATTTCATAATCAAAACTTGCCATTTTCTTCATCCTCCATTTATTTTTTTAACCCTTTAATTCTTCTAATACTTGCTGCACTCGATTTGGATAGTCCGTAATAATCCCATCGACCCCTTTTAAGATTAGCTCTCTAATTTGGTCTTCTTCATTAATTGTCCAATAATATAATGAAATATTTCTCTTTTTAGCACTACGAATGATATTCCATGTTGTTAGATTATGTCCTTCTTGCTCGACCGGTAACTGTAATGAATCAAATGGTGACTTCGCCAAGCCATTTAAATACGGCACATGCTTTTCAACAAAACTGCGTACCGCCTGTTCTCCGGCACCAATTGGAACCATCCCCCAACTCACTTCAGCAAAACGTTCATTAATTTCATGATCAAAACTACCAATCATCACCTGGTCTTCCATCTCATACTGCACAATTAACTGCCAAAGTTCTTCAATAATGTCTTCATAGAGCGCTGGATCATTTGTATCTTTGATTTCAATTAATTGACGCATGTTTGGATACGTCGCAAAGACTTCTTCTACCGTTGGAATGTAGACGCCTTGTCCACGGAAGGGATAGTTTCCTGCCTCATCCTCAAAGTGGTAACCGGCATCTAAACTTTGGATTTCGGCTAAAGTCATTTCATTGACCAAGCCCATTCCATTGGTTGTTCGATCAACCGCTGCATCATGAATGACAACCAGATGCCCATCACTTGTCCGATGAATATCATATTCAAAGAC
>CAYROB010000061.1:0-4182 GCA_964425775.1 uncultured Carnobacteriaceae bacterium | reverse complement strand
CGCATACGCTTGCTTGAATGCAGCCATTGTTCCTTCAGGGGCCAAGCCTTTTCCACCTCGATGGGCAATTACGAGTAAACTTGGGTCTCTTTTTTGATCAAATGCACGTTTGGGTCTTTTTTCAACAGGCTTCAGATAAATAATTAACCACACGGTAGCAACCACACCAATAAGTGTTCCTAGTACTTTCCAAATGTTCTTCATCTACTGCACCTCTTCACTAATATCTATGACTGGTTCTTGCGAATGATCTTCCACAGTTATAAAGACAACAACTAACCCAATAACCGTTGTGACAACTGCGATAAACAACGTATTGGATGCACCAATCTTGTCTAGTAAAATCCCTCCGGTAAAACTCGCAATAATATTACTTAACCCAATTGAGCTGGCCAATAAAGACTGTCCCTTTACTAAATCCTCACTCGCAATAACGGTTTGTGTATACTGGACCAAGGCTGGATAGGCTACTGAAAAAGCCCCTATTTGTAAAGCCTGCGCCAGATAAATAACCGGTAAGCTGGGTGCTAAAAAAGTCAATAAATGCTTCCCTAAAAAGAAAACAGCGGATATCTTTAATAAGCGATGCACTGGAATTCGATTAGCCAAGCGATTAAAGTTCATCATCGCTGGGAGTTCTAGAATCGTTCCGATAAAGATAGCAATCCCCATTGTCTGACTTGTCCCACCAATTGGAGTAATGACTTGGATAAAAAAGTTGTTAATAATAATGTGTCCATAAAATAAAAAGATTACACCTATCATTAAAAAGACTAACTTCTGATATTCTTTGATAAAATCGACAAACGTTTTATCCGAAACAACTTTTTTCTTCGTCCTTTTTCGAGTCGAACGCTCAACTTCCAACTCCAGATGATCGGTATCAGATAGTGTATAGGACCGAATCGACCCGAGTAATAAGATGGCAAAAAGAAAATAGAATATTGGGAGATAGCCTGGACTTGTCCGCTCCAAGACAAACCCTAATATGACCGTTATTAACGCATAGGCTAGTGACCCAATTCCTCTGGCAAAGCCATAATTCACCAGAATCCCAAAATCATCATATAAAAAAGCCATTGAATTCAGTAATGGCGTAAGTGCTTGTGCAAGTGAGAAACTAAGAACAACTAACACTAAAATCATCCAACCACTATCTAAGAAAAACAGTAAAGCCGCAGCTGCCATAATGATGAACACCACGAGTGACATCACATCTTGCAACTTGATGTGTTTATGCTTATCGACATAGTTTCCTAAAAATGTTTGTAGACTAACCGACGACATACTTGTTAGCCCTAAAGCTAAACCAATCGTTGTATTGTCAAAGCCCTTATCTAAAAGAAAGACCGAAACAAAGGCAAACATACTTCCAAACAGGGAAAAATAAAAAAAGTTACTCATAGAATATTTTACATTGAGCTCTTTTTGCATGGAATTTCCTTTCTAGTCCGTTTCTTTGGGATTAAAGATGAACTCTTCAATGATCGCCGCTACTGCATCTTCGTCATTCGTTTTATCAGAAATATAATCCACTTCACTTCTTAACTCTTCAACCATATTATCCACACCGACAGCAAACCCAGCTACTTTAAACATGGACCAATCATTATAGTTATCTCCAATGACCAACGTTTCACTCATGTCAATCCCCAAACGGTCAGCTAAAAATTGTAGTGCCGCACCTTTATTAACACCTTTATGATTAAACTCAATATAGCGATTACTTGAGTAACTCACATCACTATCCACTGTTATATCCTTCAACTCTTCTTCTATTTTTCCTAAGTACTCTTGATCTAGATTCATAAAGAGAATCTTAATGATTTCTGTATCCTTTAAAAAGTCCAAATTCTCATCAAATATCTCGGTTACTTGAATTTCAGGTTCTAAATACGCCCGTTCTGCTTCTGAATAATTATAAGCGTATATATCTTCTTTCGTATACACCTGCATACCGACATCATAGTTCAATCCACGTTTATATAACTCACTCGCAAATTCAAAGGATAATCCATCTGTGTATAAAAATTCAGTTCCTTTATTTTCTGTGACTGCTCCACCGTTAAATGAAATGACGTATTCATTCTCTTTATCATCAAAACCGATTGCTTCAAGCGTATCTTGAACGTTTACAATTCCACGACCCGTTGCTATAACAATTCGTACACCCATCTCATCCGCTTTTTGAAGGGCTTTTGCATTTCCTTTCGAAACCGTTTTCTCTGTTGTTAATAACGTCTCATCTAAATCAATCGCAATTAATTTATACATTCTATAATTCCTCCACTAATTTTTTTCTATACTCAAATTTTAGCATGAATCCCTCCATTTACAAAAGAACATGCTAAATGAAAAAAAGGATTACAGTTTCGTAATCCTCCGTTCCTTCTTTTACGTATTCGAAAGTTCTTTCAAAGTCTGCTTTTGCTCTAATTGTACTGCTGCTAATAGCTCTGGTTTTTCCAGTAAGTCCAAAGCTACCAGTGAAATTGCTTGTGCCGCTTTTATAAGCCCTTCTTCTCCAGCTTTAGAAATTGTTGCTTCAGCCATTTCTTTGGTATGTGCTCCAATTTCTTTTGGTACGATTTTGATATTTCCTTGAATGGTTGGACACTTATAACTCACTGCACCTACATCTGTTGAGCCTTTGCCAATCTCATCCACCGCTTGAACTTCTGTTACACCAATCTCATCATATTTCTCCGCTAAAATTTCAGCTAATTTGTAATTGATAACAGTATCTTCGTAAGGACACTCATAGACCGTTGTTTTAAAATTCGTGCCGTTGGCTTGACTAATCCCGGCAACAATCATTTCGGCTCTCTCACTCATCTCTTTCGCATAAGCCATCGTTGGTGCCCTGAAATAATATTCTAAGGAGGCATAATCAGGGATTACATTGGCTGCAGCTCCGCCGTCTTTAATAATTCCATGAATATAGCTATGTGGTTTGACAAATTGACGGAGTAAATTAATTTGTAAATAGCTCATTGCAGCAGCATCTAAGGCAGAAATACCGGCTTCTGGCATAGCAGCGTGTGCTGATTTACCATAGAATTCAAACTTCAAAGGCATCAAAGCACTTGATCTTGATCCTACTCCATTCTTATTTCCAGGATGAACCATCAGGGCTACATCCACTTCATCAAATACACCTGCTTCTGCCATCGATACTTTTCCACCAAAGTTTTCTTCAGCAGGAGTACCAACCACTAAAATCTTACCGCCATAGCCATCAATTACTTCTTTAAGGGCTTCGGCTGCAGCTAGACTAATCGCAGCAATTAGGTTGTGACCACAACCATGTCCGATATCAGGAAGTGCATCATATTCACATAGAAAAGCAATTGTCGGCCCAGGTTTATTCGTATCATACGTCCCCAAGAATCCTGTCGGAACTACATAAGCAGATTGTGTTTCAAATCCAGACTCATTTAGATAATCCACTAATAACTTCATTGATTCAAATTCTTCATTCCCAATTTCAGGATTCTCGTATAATGTGTTCACGATATCCATGTAAGGATTAGTATTTTTTTCTATACTTTTAAGTATCGCTTCTTTTGCATTCATGTTAAGTTGACACTTCCTTTCACCTATTGAGTTTTAACTGGTTTATTCAAGTGCTTTTAATGAAAGCTCTTTTGCTTCTGCTTGCCATTTTTCAATATTCCCATTTTCAATGGCTTCATTAATCACTTTATTAGTCAATTCGATTAAGGATTTATACTCTTCACCTTTAGGGAAGCCAGCCATTACTTGCTTGTATTTCTCTTCAGGATCTAAATTAAATTGCTCTTGTGGTAAGATTGTTAGTCTTGGGAAAGTAACGAGCATTGGTTCAGCTGTTGATGTTGCGACAACCATTGCATCAATGTCTCCTTTATTTAAGGCGGCCAACCCAACATCCAACGTACCATATTGTTTAACATTTTTTGGATCGGTTAAAGATTGCGCTAACTCAAATTGGATTGAACCACTTTGGGCACCGATTGTTAACTCTTTATTCTTTAGATCCTCTAAGGTTTGATAGTTTCCAGCATCTTCTTGGTTCATTAATAAACCTTGGAAACCAAGTACGGATTCTTGGGTGTATCCTTGCGAAAACTGCATCACTTCTTCTCGTGTTTCAGTGTAAGTAAAACCTGCAAGGCCTATATCAACTGATGCGGACTGAAC
>CAYROB010000060.1:1269-7242 GCA_964425775.1 uncultured Carnobacteriaceae bacterium | reverse complement strand
AATTATTCATCCGGTGATCTAAACCGACAGACGTAATAATTTCTTTCGGGTCCAAAGGGTTCTTTGCTAATTCAGCAGCCATCTCGACATTTTCTAGCGTAGTTAAGTTTGGAATCAAGTTGTAATTCTGAAAAATAAAGCCCACATCATCGCGCCGGTAGTTCGTTAATTCACGGTCATTAAATTTCGCAATATCGGTCCCATCAATAATGACTTGACCTTCATCAGGAGAGTCCATCCCACCTAAAATATTTAACAAAGTGGATTTACCCGCTCCACTGGGGCCAACAATAATTGTGAACTCATTTTTATCAATTTGAAAACTAATTTTATCGTTAGCTGCAATACGAGTTTCCCCTTCACCATAAAATTTTGATTGATCTTTGACTGTTATGTAAGTCATTTCATCACCTCTTTTTCTATTAGCATCTGTATTATTAGTTTACCATATTAAACACGTTTTAAGGGCTATAAGCTTCAGGATTTGCTTGGTTTTCACACAAAAAATACTAAGTTCACTTAAGTAATTCTTCGAAATACCCTTTAAATTCTCTGCGGTCCTCTTCAGTAAAGGCACTCGGTCCTTTTGTTCGTAGCCCCGCTTCTCTTTGCATTGCATTAAAATGACGTGTTTCTAGCATGCGATCAATATTTTCATCGGTATATTCATAGCCCTTATGATGAATAACCCGACAACCTTTAGGGAGTAAAAGCGAAGCTAAACCATAATCTTGTGTCACAATCACGTCACCTTTTTGGGCCAACTGGACAATTTTAAAATCTGCGCGGTCAGCACCTTTTTCAACATAGACCGTTTCGACATGTTTGGGTAGGGTATCAAAAGAATAATGGGCAATACTCATCACTAACACAACGGACAAGTCATAAGTAGCAGCCACTTCAATAATTTCTTTTTTCACCGGGCAAGCATCTGCATCAACAATAATTTTCATGTAAAAACCAGCTTTCTAATGGATTTGTAAGGTCAATACTCCAAGTATAATACAAAAAACCAAAAGCAAAAAAGAAGATCCTTGTTATTGTGCAGAAAATATCCTAAAAATAATGAAAATACGATGAGAATAAGCTATACTAGAGAGGAATTCATTTCAGAAGGAGATTAATCAACTATGGGTAAAGTTATTTTAACAGGAGATCGACCATCAGGAAAACTTCATTTAGGTCATTACGTAGGGTCGCTTAAAAACCGGGTGCTCTTACAAGATGATCCAGAAAATGACATGTTTATTATGATTGCTGATCAACAGGCTTTAACAGACAATTTCAAAAGTCCAGAAAAAGTGCGCGAAAGTATTATCGAAGTAGCACTTGATTATTTAGCGGTAGGTTTAGATCCAAGTAAATCAACGATTTTTATTCAGTCACAAATTCCACAATTAGCAGAACTAACTGTTTATTATCTAAATCTAGTGACAGTTGCGCGCTTAGAACGAAATCCAACAGTAAAAGCTGAAATCGAACAAAAGGCATTTGGACCAAGTGTACCGGCTGGGTTTTTAGTGTATCCAGTGAGCCAAGTTGCGGATATTACGGCTTTCAACGCGACACACGTGCCAGTTGGTGATGACCAAAAGCCAATGCTTGAGCAAGCACGAGAAGTTGCGCGTGATTTCAACCGTATCTATAAGACCGATACATTGATTGAACCAGAAGTGATGTTGCCACCAAAAGGGCAAGGACGACTTGTTGGAATCGATGGTAAAGGAAAAATGAGTAAATCTTTAAACAACGGAATTTACTTATCCGATTCTGCGGATGAAGTGGAAAAGAAAGTCATGAAGATGTTTACCGATCCAAATCACATTCGCGTAGAAGATCCAGGTCAGGTTGAAGGAAACGTTGTCTTTACCTACTTAGATATTTTTGATGAAGATAAGGAAAAAGTTGCCGCATTAAAAGAACATTATCGTGCAGGTGGACTTGGCGATGTCACGATCAAACGCTATCTAATCGAAGTGCTTGAAGGCGTCCTAGCCCCAATTCGTGAGCGTCGTAAGGAATATGAAGGCAACGAAGACTACATCTTAGAAATGCTGAAAGAAGGTAGTGAAAAGGCAGAAAAAATAGCTGCTGTAACACTTGATGATGTAAAAACAGCAATGGGTATCAATTATTTCAAATAAAAAATCATTTTAAAAATTTAGAAAGAGGGATTGACATGAAAAAATTGACAAATGACCAAGTAATCTTTGAAATGAATCAAGAGAATGAGCCAGTACTTTCAGTAGCTAGTGGTGAAAGAGTTATTTTTGAGACATTGGACTGTTTTTCGGGCGAAGTGTGTTCGGCGGAAGATACAGTGAGTAATATCGATTTTGCCAAGGTCAATCCTGCCACTGGACCTTTGTTTGTTGTGGGTGCAGAAGTTGGCGATACGTTAAAAGTAACGATTAACAAGATTAAAATAGCGGAGCAAGGGGTTATTTTAACGGCACCAGGACTCGGTTTATTAGCCGACGGTATTGAGCAAGAAGAAACCATCATCGTCGAAGTGACTGATGAATTTGCGAAATATAAAGGGTTAGAGCTGCCACTCAGAAAAATGGTTGGCGTAATCGGAACAGCACCAGCAGGAGAACCTGTAAACACTGGAACGCCACATGACCATGGTGGAAACTTAGACACGATTTCAATCGGTGAAGGCGCAACAGTTTACTTACCAGTGAATGTTGAAGGTGCCTTGTTGGCCATGGGTGACATGCATGCAGCGATGGGGGACGGAGAGATTATGGGGGCAGGCCTGGAAGTTGCCGGTGAAATTGAAGTTCGAGTTGAAGTCTTGAAAGATGCACAATTCCCACTACCTTTCGTTGAAACGGAAGATCTTTACATTACAATTGCTTCACGTGAAACAATGGAAGAGGCTAGCCAGTTAGCATTAAACAATATGGTTGAATTCCTACAAACAAAAACAGATTTAACCTTCAATCAAGCCGGAATGTTTTTATCGATGGCTGGAGACTTAAAAGTTTCGCAAGCCGTTAATCCAAACAAAACCATGCGTGTTGAAGTAAAGAAAAATATTATTGACAAATAACATAGTTGTTTAAATAACCAAATAAGATTAAAATAGCAGGGGAGGAAGTTCGGAGAACCGATTTCCTCCCTTAAAGCTATCTAATTATCATGAAAAACATGCCTGACTATGTTAAAATGATTTGGTTATGAAAAAACAGGAGCTGATTTTTTTGAAATTTAAAGAAGAAGACTTTCTAGCCGTAATTTTAGGTGGAGACATTCATACTTACAGTGTTGCTCGAGCTTTTTATGAGGAATATCAAATTAAAACTACTGTAATAAGCAAGCTAGAAAGAGGTCCAAGCTATCAAAGTAAAATAGTGGACTTTATATTGAATGAAACGATTGATGAAGAAGAGACATTTTTGAAACAAATGGACAGTTTTTCAAAGCAACATGCAGACAAACAAATATTTTTACTCGGTTCGGCTGATCACTATGTGAATATGGCCGTCAAAAACAGAAATAACTTACCAGATAATATTATTTTACCTTTCCCGTCTTATGAAATGATGAATAATTTACAGCAAAAAGACTATTTCTATCAATTGTGTGACAAAGTAGGAATCAGCCATCCCGATACAGTTGTTGTCACAGAAGAAATGGGCATAGACTTTAGAAATGATTTTTCATACCCGGTCATTTTAAAATCATCTGAAAGTGTCACGTATTGGAATTATCCTTTTGAGGGACAAGAAAAAGCTTATACTATAGATACGCGTGAAGAATTAGATGAAATTATTACAAAAATCCGTAGCACAGGCTATCCAGAAAGCTTAATTGTACAAGATTTAATTCCAGGAAGTGATGAGTATATGTATGACTTATCGGCTTATGTGGACCGAGCGGGTGATGTTGTGATGATGACTGTTGGGCACGTGATGTTAGAAGAACATACACCCACAGGGCGTGGAAATCATGCGATGAACATCTCTGAATATAATGAAGAGTTGATGACCCAAGCGAAGAGATTGCTTGAATCAATTGATTATACAGGCTTTGCCAACTTTGACATCAAATATGATTACCGTGATGGGAAATATAAATTTTTTGAAATCAATACGCGTATGGGACGCAGTAATTATTATGTGACCGCGTATGGTTTCAATGTGGCACGTTACTTAGTAAATGATTATATTCATAATATTAAAATGCCACTTGAAGTAAGTAAAGAGCAGCGCCTATGGACAGTAGTTCCTAAAGGTGTTGGCTTTAAGTATGTGCAAAATCAAGAAAACTTAGATTTAATGAAAAAACTTTATGCTGAAGGAAAAGTGTCCAACTCAGTCTTTTTTAAAGAAGATTTAGGTTGGCGTAGACTTCTCCGAATGCTCCGCTCACATTTGAGCCACTTTAAAAAATACAGAAAGTATTACACCTATACAGATTAATATGTAACCAAAGAAGGAAGAGGGAAATCGGATGAACCTAGAGAATTACCATTTAGACTACTATGCAGAAAAGCTGAATCAACTAAATCTATTAGCATCTAAGAATCTCTTTGCTGAGGAAAACACATTGATTTCAGGTGTAACCTTTAATTCCAAAGATGTGGAAAAGAATAATTTATTTATCTGTAAAGGCTTAAATTTTAAAGTCGATTATTTAAAGGAAGCTCTGAAGCAAGGTGCGGTTGGCTATGTAGCTGAACAGAAATATGATTTAGGTGAAGAAATTCCTCATATCTTAGTTTCGGATATCCGTAAGGCAATGGCCCCAATCGCCAGTATTTATTATAATAATCCGCAAGATCAAATAAAAATTATTGGTGTAGGCGGGACAAAAGGAAAAACAACAACAAGTTATTTCGTCAAGGCAATGCTTGATGAATATCTTCGTCATGAAAAGAAAAAGCCGGCCGGTCTGATTTCTACAATCGTCACCTATGACGGGGTAGAGGAAGAACCTTCACAAAACACGACACCTGAAGCAGTTGATTTAATCAAACACTTGGCCAATGCAGTCAAGTCTGGCTTAGAGTATTTTGTGGTTGAAGTATCCAGTCAGGCACTCAAATACCATCGAACAGACGACTTACCATTTGAGATCGCCATCTTTTTAAATATTGATGAAGATCACATTAGTCCGATTGAACATCCAGATTATGCCGATTATTTGGAATCAAAATTAAAGATGTTCAGCCAAACAAAGCATTTAATCTTAAACAACGAGACATCTGAAAGAGAACAAGTTTTTAAACGTGCTCAAACAGATGCGAAAGACTATCAAAGTTTCAGTTTGGTCACTGAAGAGGCAAATTATTATGCCTATGAGATTCATTCGGATGGATTCAAAACGAATTTTAAAGTTCGCACAAACGATTGGGATAGAGAGTATGAGTTAGCCATGCCAGGCTTGTTTAATGTAGAAAATGCCTGTGCGGTCATCGCAGTAGCTGATTTATTACAGATTCCCCAAGAGCATGTCCAAAATGTACTGAAAAAAATTGAAGTACCAGGACGTACTGAAGTGTATCAAACAAAAGATCAGGAAATCATCGCAATCGTCGATTATGCGCACAATCGATTAAGTTTTGAAAACTTGTTTAAATCGGTTGAAGAAAACTATCCGGGCTATCGCATCGTATCTGTTTTTGGGGCACCTGGTGGAAAAGCATTAGGGCGCGCGCAAGAACTAGGAACTGTTGCAGGGATATACTCAGACTTTGTCTATCTCACAATGGATGACCCGGCCTATCAAGAAGTACGTGAAATCTCAGAAGAGATAGCCATTTACGTAGAGAAATATGACACGCCTTATGTCATGATTGATGACCGTCCGGAAGCTATTCGAACAGCGTTCACGGATGTAGCAGAGAAAACAATTCTCTTGGTTATGGGGAAGGGGCAAGACAACTCACAGAAAATAAAAGGGCGCGATGTTCCTTATGCAAACGATGTGCACTATGTGAAAAAGTTTATTGCTGAATATGAT
>CAYROB010000060.1:0-1259 GCA_964425775.1 uncultured Carnobacteriaceae bacterium | reverse complement strand
AAAACTAGCCAGTCAATAAATGGCTAGTTTTTTGCTATAAGCGAACGAAAACATGGGAAAAGGTCTCTTTTTTATCTAAAATAGATAAAAAACGAATAATTGCTTGAGATAAGCTGTGTGTACCTATATAATATTCCCATGTTAGAGGAGGAGTTTTAAGATGAGCTATTTAAAAGAAAGAATTATTAAAGACGGAGTCGTTGTTGATGAGAGTGTATTGAAGGTTGATTCATTTCTAAACCATCAAATTGATCCGACTGTCTTAAAAGAAGTAACAAATGAAATGGTTAATTACTTTAAAGATAAAGAAATAACAAAGATTATGACGATTGAAGCTTCAGGGATTGCACCGGCAATTCAAATTGCAGCACACTTTAATGTGCCAATGCTCTTTGCGAAAAAAGCAGCACCATCAACATTGAAGAATAAAGATTTATTTGAAACAGATATTCATAGCTATACGAAAAATATCACGAGTCGTGTGATTGTTTCCAAAGAATATTTGTCTGCGGATGACAAGGTCTTAATTATTGATGACTTTTTAGCGAACGGTGAAGCGGCACTTGGTTTAATTGATTTAGTGAAGCAAGCGGGTGGAGAAGTAGCAGGTGTAGGAATTTGTGTGGAGAAGTCGTTCCAACCAGGCCGTCAGAAATTAGAAGATGCTGGTGTCGATATTTACTCGATTTGTCGAGTCGCTTCCTTGAAAGATAATAAAGTAACATTTATTGAAGACGAACATTAAAGAAGAAAAAAGCAGAAAAGATTTTATTGAAAAAATCTTTTCTGCTTTTTTGTTTGCAAAACAAAACACTTTTATTTTAAAATATTCCATTTTGACCTATAATCAATGAAATAAGTCACTTATAAGCAAAGAGGAATTAAAAATGAAAAAAATATTAATGAGTATTATTGGTTTTTATCGACGCCACATTTCTCCAGCCACGCCACCGAGTTGTCGTTACCATCCGACTTGTTCAAGCTATGCATTGGAAGCCATTGATAAACATGGCGCCTTAAAAGGTGGTATAATGAGTACCGCTCGGATTCTTCGCTGTAACCCTTTTGTTGAGGGTGGGGTAGATAAAGTACCGGACTATTTTACGCTCGGTCGCAACCCGGCCAATATTGGTGAGCAATACATTCCAGCATATCTATTGTCTGTTGATGCGAAAACAAAAAGAGAAATCGAGCAATTACAGGAAAAGTATGGAAAACGGTTGAAAATAGTTGAGGAGCTGGCGGAGCCATTAGCAGTT
>CAYROB010000059.1:6222-7346 GCA_964425775.1 uncultured Carnobacteriaceae bacterium | reverse complement strand
CTGATTTGTTACATCACTAAGGAATTAGAATGCTTTGTCATTGCGGAGAATGGAAAAGACTTTTTGCAAAAAATAGAGTCGTGGCAGCATAATTTTAAAAAATAGGATAAAATAGCATTCTACCGCTCAAGAGTGGACGCTGAAGAAGATTTAGCATTTATTAAAATTTAATAATATGTGGCAGATACATGTAAAAGAATAGCCTTAAAAAAACACCGATTAGCTTTTTACCTTCAGCTAACCGGTGCTTTTTGTATTCAATTGATTGGTGAGAGTTCAAATAGTGGGGTAATGGATCAACAAATAGTAATTAGATAGTTACTCTGCAGCTACTTCTTGCAATTCAAAATCAGCTGGAACTAATACAGTGTCAATTGCGTGAATTACACCATTCTCTGCTTCGATATCAGTTGTAATGATTGCTGAATCATTTACCATTGGATCTCCCGATAAGTCAAAGCTTACTTCTTCGCCATTAACAGTTTCAGCAGTCATTCCATCAGTTAAATCACCAGCCATTACATCACCAGCAACCACGTGATACGTTAATACATTTTCTAGATCAGGTTGTGCGAGTAATTCTTCAGCGGTAATATCTAAATCACCTAATAATTTTTCGAAAGCAGCATCGGTTGGTGCAAAGACTGTAAACGGACCATCTCCTTGAAGTGTATCAACAAGTCCGGCTTCTTGAAGTGCCGACACTAAGATACTAAAATCAGGATTTCCTTGTGCTATCTCTACAATATTTTCTTCTTCTTCCATTTCGCCACCCATTGGTTCTTCAACAGCAGCATCATCGTCCATTGGATCTTCCATATCATCGGTTCCACAGGCTGCTAGTAAACCAAAAGCTGACAGTGAAATAAAGCCCATTTGTAACTTTTTCAATAATTTTTTATTCATCATTTATCTCCCTTTCTGAAAAAACGAACCCTCACACCATTGAGCAAATCTATACTCTCTGGGTAGACTCAATGTAAGTCTTATCGTTAAAGATGTCAAAGGATAGCCTATCTGATCAGAATAACAATATATGAATTATTTTTTAGTAAGAGCCTATTTTGGTAAGCTTTAGGAAAACATATGATGAAAAACGAATAAAAACAGGTGCTTTTTGAAGT
>CAYROB010000059.1:4621-6212 GCA_964425775.1 uncultured Carnobacteriaceae bacterium | reverse complement strand
CACTATATAATCAAGCTAATCTTTTAACTACTATTGCAAGTTGATCGGAGGATTAGATGAGAAAAAAACACTTTGCAAGCTTAGCATTTCTTTTTATCGGTTGGGTTGGATGGACAAACATAACGATTACAACGACAAATATTGAGATAGAGAACGAGAAAATACCTACCGAATTTGATCAGTTTAAAATTGCTCATATTTCTGACTTACATAATCATCAATGGGGCAAAAAATTAATCGAAACAATAATGAATGAAGAACCAGATTTAATAGCGATTACGGGGGACTTGGTGGATTCAAGAAAGACAGATTTTGATGTTGCTTTACAATTTATTGAAGATGCAAGTAAAATTGCGCCAATTTACTACGTCACAGGAAATCATGAAGCGCGGATAGAAGATTACAGCCTTTTAAAAGAAAGATTAGAAAAAGCTGGTGTAAACATGATGGATGACCAGTCGCTATTGATTGAAAAAGGGAATAGTGCAATTCAACTAGGAGGGATTCAAGATCCGGATTTTGTTGAGCGAATGACTGGTGGTGGGATCCAAGGTGAGATTGTTCGCACAAAGTTGGATGAAATACTTGATGAAAATTATTTTAATCTTGTGTTGAGTCACAGACCAGAACATTTTGAGCAATACGTAAACATCGGTGCAGATTTAGTGTTGACCGGGCATGCTCATGGTGGACAAATCCGAATTCCATTTTTGGGCGGATTAGTAGCTCCTAATCAAGGATTATTGCCAGACTACACAAGTGGAGTTTATGAAGAGGGAAACACCGCAATGATTGTTAGCAGAGGTTTAGGAAACTCAATTATTCCTGTAAGAGTAAATAATAGACCTGAATTAGTTGTGATTCGATTAAAGGTAGAGTAGATGAGGAGGACTTATTATGGTTAAAACAAATAAAAAAATAGGACTAGGTTCATTATCGTTAATATTATGGATTATCGGTATATTATTTTCATTTTCGTTTGGAAATCAAGGCGCTATTGGCGATAGGATAGTCGAGGCAATTGGTTTAAGAGCATGGTCAAATATTGATACCGGGATACATTTTACTGTTTTTTACTCCTTTATCTTTTTCATTCCCGCTCTTATTTTAGCCAATCAATATAAAGAGGATATCGGAGCGAAACTAGGTGGTAGACTGTCTATGTTTATTGTTGTTTGGATTGGAATAATGTTATTAAGTTTCTAAAAAACTTGGTGAAATCAGGTAGAGTAGAAAACAGTTAAAGGAGAATAGGTCTATGGAATTGACATTTAAATTAACAGAAGAGGATTACATCAATTACAACGTCGCACATTCAAAAACATCCCCTTCTATGAAAAGAAGTATACTGATTCAACGAATAATGGGGCCAGTAATTTTTGTGATTACACCATTTATTATCGTTCAATTTAGCGATATTCCTTTGTGGTACTGGTTGATTGTATTTGGGCTATCAAGCATCACTTGGTTCATCTATTATCCCAAGTATGCGATGTGGGAAATAACAAGAAGAATCAAGAAAATGCTGGAAGAGGGAAATAATGAAAACTTGTTCAATGAAAGAATTTTAGTACTAACTGATGAAGGTATA
>CAYROB010000059.1:0-4611 GCA_964425775.1 uncultured Carnobacteriaceae bacterium | reverse complement strand
CCAAGATCAGTTGGGTTAAAATTGAACGCTTAGAAGAAACTGAAGATTACCTATATATTTACGTGTCCTCGGTTTCAGCTCATATCGTACCCAAAAGAGTATTTGAGAATTCAAGCGAACAAGAAAAATTTATTAATAAAATAACTGAATATGTTCAGAGTAGATGAGGAGTTCACTTGAATGCAATATTTTACTGAAGATCTACATGATATTGAAGGATATATGAAAAACTTGCAGATGCTGGAAGGTAGATTAGATCCGGAGACTTATCAATTCATGAAAAATCATTCTTTTCATGATAGTCACATTCGTAAAATAACTATTTTGAATAATGAAGGAACTGATGAATCCGAAATAAGTCCAGTATCTGTACGAGTTCAATTAACCTATTGGAATAACGAGGAATATGAGTTAGTATGGGAAAATGTAAGCAAATATTCAACTGATTTTGATATTACACGTAATAAAGTAGTTGAAACAGATCAAGTGCTATTTGAAAGAGGACTTGATCAATGGTCACATGATGAATTAGTACGAACATCAAAGAGTGATTTGCGTCATGAAATTATCCTTTTCTCTCAGACAAAAATAATTATTGAATGTAAAAAATTCTCAATAAAAACACTTTTCTCATGATAGAAATCAGGGTTAAGTGTTTTTTGCATTTAGAAGTGATACTAATGCTTGATCAGGCAAAGGGTACTGTAGATGGTCAATGTTAGTGGTACAATTAGAAAAAGTCAAAGACCAGACGCACAAGGTTAACCTGTCTAAAACGAAGAAATTGTTATATGTAAGAGAAAGGGGTACACGATGGATAAAAAATACAGTTTATTAATTATCGGACTCCTATTTATTGGAGGACTTATCTATGTGAACAGAGACACTGGCAGCGACCAGATCGAACCAGAACCTACACCAACACAAGTTGAATACAATGAAGAAGACTTAGAAACCATTTATTTAGCAGGAGGTTGTTTCTGGGGCGTCGATGAGTATTTTGATCGAATTGATGGGGTAGTTGACGTTGTTTCAGGTTATGCTAATGGAACAACTGAAAATCCAACCTATGAAGAAGTGGTCTATGCAGATACGGGACATGCAGAAACAGTATCCGTCACTTATGATTCATCTAAAATTGATTTGACCGATATTCTTTTATATTATTTTAAAGTAGTTGATCCAACAACACTAAACAGACAAGGTAATGATATTGGAACACAGTATCGAACAGGTATTTATTATGAAGATGAAAATAAAGTAGATATAATTGAACAGGTAATCGCTGTCCAACAAGAAAAGTATGATGAAGAGATTGTGGTGGAAGTTGTCCCTCTTGAGCATTTCTTTCTGGCAGAAGAGTATCATCAAGATTATTTAAAGAAAAATCCAAGAGGCTACTGTTCAATAAACTTGGATGAAGCAAAGACTGGAGTAGAAAGAGATCCTGCACTTGGGGAATCGACCGTCTATGTAAAACCATCTGATGAAGAATTAAAAGAGACTTTAAGTGCACAAGCGTATGCAGTGACTCAAGAAAATGCGACAGACAAACCTTACACACACCCATATGACCAATTCGATAAAAAAGGAATATATGTGGATGTTGTCTCAGGCGAAGCTTTATTTTCTTCAGAGGATAAATATGATGCAGGTACTGGTTGGCCAACTTTTACTAAGCCAATTAAAGAAGAATCCCTGAACGAATTCGAGGATACTTCACTTGGAATGAGTCGAGTAGAGGTAAGAAGTAATATGGCAGACTCTCATTTAGGTCATGTCTTTGAAGATGGTCCAAAAGAAATAGCTGGGCGTCGCTACTGCATCAATGGAAGTGCCTTACGATTTATTGCTTATGAGGATATGGAAGCAGAAGGATATGAAGAGCTACTTGAATTATTTGATTAACGACTCATTTAGATATTGATGGCGGAAAAGTAGCTAAAGTTTATTCATATTTGGTCGATATCTTCTGTAGAGATAAAGAGAGGAAGTCTTGTGGTGAAAATTACAAATAATAACCAATTACATCATATAAATAATACGAAATCAATATTCGGTAGAAATGCATCAATCAAAAGTACTCATGAGAGTCCGATAATTGATTCTTCAAAGAAAAATATTGATCAAGTAGCATTTAGTAAAGAGTCTTTGAATAAGACCTCTCGTTTACGTGGTGGGAACATATCAACAGGGCGACTGTCAATTGATAAAGGAACAGCTGCGCACACAACTGTCCAAGTCAGTCGTAGTGCTTTTGACAAAATTCTTACTGCGACTACCTATGGTGAGACCAAATGGGAAGAATGCGGAAATGATGGGAATAAAAGATGGGTTGTTGTGAATGGACAACGTTTTGAGGTACCTCTTTCAGCGGCAGAGAAAGCTCGAATGAAAAATAGTCAAAAAACAATTTTAGACTATATCGAAGAGTCCGATAGTAAAATAAAAGAAGAAAACAAAGGTAGAAACAATGGAATAAATAAGCCGCGTGGAAACATTGAGGCCTTAAGAAATAATAAAGAGGTTGTCGAATTACTTGGTAAAATTTTCAACACCGATACTTTTGAAAGAGTTTTAGAGAACCTAATGTAGATAATCGGGTAATTATTTAAAAGCTATACATAATCTACCTTTTAATTTCTGTTTTTACAAAAGAGAATAGTAACGGCTCTATTCACTAAGCAAAGTTTAGTCGATTCAGACTATGAAGACCAAGATGGAACAAGATACGTTCTTGATTCTCATGAGGGATTAAGCTTTTAAATATGAGGAGGACTTGTTATGGAGTGTAGTAATTGTGGCAGCACTAGAATCGAAGAGAGTATTGCAATCGGCCAAACTGCTGAAACTGGAAATATTGGTCCGAAATCATCCAAAGGAATTTTTACTTATGTTTCTCAGATGTACTGTGATTTATGCTTGGATTGTGGTGAAATTGTCAGGTTTCACATCAAAGATGACACCGATAGAAAGTGGATTAAAAGATCAGGTTCATTCGGTACAAAATAAGTTGATTAGAAATAAAAGTGGTAATGAATTGTATCTAAATAAAAAATACACTCTGCAAACAATCTAATTTGCAGGGTGTATTTTGACGTTTAACTATTTTCAGTTCTCATTTGAAATTAAACCATTCTCAACTAAGAAGTCACGTGCTACATCTTCCACTGAATTCCCTTCAACGTCCACTTGATACGTTAGATCTGTCATAATTTCATTAGTGAACTGTCCACCGAGTTTATTGAGTACTTCTTCTAAATCTGGAGCCACTTCACTATAGCGATCAAATATATCATCGCGTACAAGTAAAGCGGTATTATAGTCGGGGAAGAATTTTTTATCATCCGCTAATGTGACTAAACCAACCTTTTTATTCATCCCATCCGTTGTATAGACAGTAGTTGCATCTATATTTCCACTTTCAATTGCAGAATATTTTAGATTGATATCAATCGGCTTATTATCTTTGAAATCCATACCGTAGAATTCAATAAATGGTGTGTATTTCATACTTCCTTCTTCAGTATAAAAATCATGTTCCGCTCCGAAGACTAATTCATCAGAAACTTCAGCTAAGTCACTAATTGTTTCTAAGTTGTATTCTTCCGCTGTTTCAGCAAGCACACCAATTGCATAAGTATTCTCTGAACCGATCTTATCTAAAAGTCTGATTCCATGTTCCTCCATTGCTTGTTCATTAACAAAATAATACAAGGAAGTACCTTCAGGAATATCCGGTGTGTCTAAATGTAAGAAAGTAGTTAAAAGAGTACCGTCATAGGAATTCATCATATCGGCTTTCCCATCAACCATTTGATCAAAACTGTTTACTGGAGCCATCTCATCCTTAATCTCTACCTCAACATCTGTATGATCTTCAACGAGCATTTTTGCCATTTGGTGCATCAACTTCATCTCTGTAAACTGTCCATCATAAATAACAATCGGATCATCTGCACTTTGACCGCTTGAATCACAAGCTGTAATCACCAGTCCAACTGTCAGGAGTACAAGCAAACTTAATACTTTTTGAATATTCTTCTTCATCATCTCTAAACCTCCATTCAAATTTTAATAATTGATTTACTAATAATTATCCAGCTGATCATTAATCCATGACATCAAGATATCGAAGAAAATGGCCATAATCATTAGTGCTAAAGTACCAAACAAGATTAGCTGCATATTTTGTGTTCGAATACCTTGGTAGATGATAGAGCCTAAACCGCCACCACCAACAGATGTCGCAAAGATAGCCGCACCAATTGTCGTAATCGTCGCAATGCGGATTCCTGTAAAAATCATTGGAAAGGCGAGTGGTATTTCGACTGAAAGTAAGCGGTCAATTTCCGACATACCCATTCCTTTTCCAGCTTCTTTAATCCCACTATCCACATTAACTAATCCAATATAAGTGTTATGGACAATCGGTAGTAAAGAATACAGTACAAGACCGATGACCACCGTTACCTTTCCGGCTCCAAAAACAATCATAATTAAGCCAAGTAACGCAAGTTGTTTATGGCAATCTAAAAGTACAGAAGATTGCAAATCAAAAGTACATAGCCTAGAAATAAAAAAAAAGGCCTTGTTAGCGACCCAATAATC
>CAYROB010000058.1:0-7351 GCA_964425775.1 uncultured Carnobacteriaceae bacterium | reverse complement strand
CAATAATGAATATGGAACAATAGAAGTTTCTACAGATGTCATTGCAACAGTAGTTGGAGGGTCAGCAACTGAAATACCAGGTGTTGTGGGGATGGCTAGTCGTCATCAGGTAAGAGATGGATTAAATGAAATACTTAGAAAAGAAAATTATGCTAAAGGAATTGTTGTTTCACAAGATGAAGGTGTCGTTGTAGATGTCTACATCATTGTTAGTTACGGTACTAAAATATCTGAGGTCTCAAAAAATGTACAAGAGCGTGTTAGCTATCAATTAGAGGCTAGTCTTGGTGTCCAAGCAGATGCTATAAATATCTTTGTACATGGTGTTCGTGTACAAAATGATTAGTCGAGTCACTTTACAAAGTGACCTAGGGAGGAAAGACAATGGATTTATTGAAATTAACAGGTAAAAACTTAAAAGATATGATAGCTACAGGAGAGAAGAGATTATCTCAGCATACAGAATATGTCAACTCTTTAAACGTATTCCCAGTTCCTGATGGAGATACAGGAACTAATATGAGCTTAACTTTTGTGAGTGGTTCAAAAGCAGTAAAAGAGAGCGAGGCTACAGATGTTGGTCTAGTTGGACAATCACTTTCTAGAGGTTTATTGATGGGGGCACGTGGTAACTCGGGCGTTATTTTATCACAACTATTTAGAGGTTTTGGAAAAGCAATTGAATCAAAGGTGGAAATCAATGCAAAAGATTTTGCGAGAGCCTTTAAAAATGGAGTGGATTCTGCCTACAAGGCAATCATGAAACCCGTTGAAGGAACAATTCTTACAGTTGCTCGAGAATCTGCAGATGCTGGAGTAGCAAAGGCCGAGCTTACGGACAATATTATTGAAGTAATGGAAGAGATAGTAGAAGCTGCCCAAGTATCTTTAGAAAATACACCTAATTTATTAGCAGTGTTAAAAGAAGTAGGGGTAGTAGATAGTGGTGGACAAGGACTTGTTTATATTTATGAAGGATTCTTATCTGCTTTAACTGGAGAAGAAATTGTTGAAGAAGAAGAACTTGATCTATCTGAACTGGTTCGTGCACAACATCATCGAACTTCAGCGCATGATGCAATGAGTGCAGAAGAGATTGAATTTGGTTTCTGTACAGAAATTATGGTGCGTTTAGGTGAAGGCGAAACAGTTGATAGTGAATTTGATTATGACGAATTCCGTAATTATTTAAGTGAATTGGGCGATTCTTTACTTGTTATTGCGGATGATGATGTTGTAAAAGTTCATGTTCACACTGAACGACCAGGTGAAGTCATGAATTATGGACAAAAATTTGGGTCATTAATCCATATTAAAGTCGATAACATGCGTGAGCAACATGCAGCATTAGAAAAAGAAGCTGTACCAACTTATACTTATCCTGAAGCAAAAGAGAAAAAAGAGACAGCAATCATAGCTGTTTGTGCAGGCGCAGGAATTAAAGAATTATATGAGAGTCTAGGTGTTGATCACGTTATTGAAGGTGGTCAAACAATGAACCCAAGTACGCAAGACTTCTTAGAGGCAATGGATGAAGTGCCAGCTAATAAATATATATTGCTACCGAACAATAGTAATATCTTTATGGCAGCGAAACAAGCAGCAGAAGTTTCTGAGAAAGAAGCAATTGTGATTGAAACGCGTACAATCCAGCAAGGCTTGAGCGCCATGTTAGCTTACAGCCCTGAAGCATCAATCGACGATAACAAAGAAATGATGACTGAAGAATTAGAGTATATTAAATCAGGTCAAATTACTTTTGCTATCCGCGATACAGAAATTAATGGGTTGGAAATTAAAAAAGATGACTTTATGGGATTGGTTGATGGTGAAATTGAAGTATCAACCAATGATATTGAGTTAACTTCATTAGAAACAGTTAAGCGAATGATTGATGAAGATAGTGAGATTATTACACTGATTGCAGGCGAAGACATCGAAGCTTATCTAGTCGAGCGTCTTGTTGAACAACTTGAAGAAATTTATCCAGAAGTTGATGTAGAAGTTCACGAAGGTGGACAACCTGTTTATCCATTATTAATTTCAGTCGAATAGATAGTTATTATAATTGAATAGAAAAGTGCGAGCATGAAAACATTTAATTTTATTAGATATTTTCTGTTCGCTTTTTTACTATGTTAGAGAGGATGGTGAGAGTTTTGGAAAGATTATTAAATGAATCGGTTGAACAGCTAAAAGGTGTTGGTAAAAAAAGAAAACAGGCATTAGAAAAGCTAGGTATTAAAAGCATTTGGGATTTGTTCACTCACTTTCCTTTTCGTTATGAAGATTTAACCGTTCAAGATATTGAAACAATTGAAGATCGACAAAAGGTTGTCTTGCAAGGAGTAGTCATTGCTGAGCCTTATGTGCAGTACTTTGGTCGTCGGCGAAGCCGACTGAGTTTTCGAATTAATGTCGACTCGGCAATTATCCCAATAACCTTTTTCAACCAACATTATCTTGCTAATCAAGTTGAAGCTGGAGCTGTAATTAAGGTCTTCGGTACTTGGGATGCAGCGCGGATGCAATTATCCGGTATAAAAATTATTGGTGGCAATACGGCTAATCAAAATGAGAAGTTTGAACCAATTTATCATTCAAATAAAGATATTACACATAATGCGATAAAAAAATTAGTCCAACAAAGTTGGGATAGTTACCATCAGGAAATTACAGAAGTTTTGCCAGATGATTTAATTGAGAAGTATCGATTACTTCCTTTGAAAGATGCGATTTATAATATGCATTTCCCGGCTAATTCAGAGGTTATGGATACGGCACAAGAAACAATTGTTTTTACAGAGTTTTTTATCTTTCAAGTACAAGCTCAATATAGGAGAATGTTGCATAAGAATATTGGAAAAGGTCGAGCGACCCACTATGATTTGGAACGCTTAAAAACTTTCTTTGCCCAATTACCTTTTGAACTGACGGATGCGCAAAAAAAATCAGTTAATGCCATTTCAGCAGATATGAAAAGACCAATTCAAATGTATCGTTTGCTTCAAGGAGACGTAGGAAGTGGAAAGACCGTTGTAGCAGCGGGGGCCGTTGTTGCTGCACAATCGACAGCGATTCAATCAGCACTAATGGCTCCAACTGAAATCCTTGCGGAACAACATTTTGCAAGTCTACAGAGTTTTTTTGACTCTTTTGATATTGAAATTGCTCTTTTAACCGGTTCTACTAAAACAAAAGAGCGTCGAGCAATCCTAGAGCAACTAGAGACAGGGGCAATTGATTTACTAGTAGGAACACATGCATTAATTCAAGATGATTTAATCTTTAAGAATCTTGGTTTAATTATTATCGATGAGCAACATCGTTTTGGTGTAAATCAAAGAAAAGCTTTGAGGGAAAAAGGGGAAAATCCGGATGTGCTGTTTATGACGGCTACTCCGATTCCACGTACCTTGTCCATGACAGCCTATGGGGAAATGGATGTAACAGTCATTGATGAATTACCACCAGGTCGACTACCGGTTGAGACGCACTGGATTCGTCCCAAAGAAGTACCACACTTAATGAAAGAACTATTAAAAGAATTAGAAAATAATTCGCAGGCATATATTATTAGTCCTTTAATAGAAGAGTCAGATACGTTAGATTTGGAAAATGCGATAAAATTAGCGGCTGAATACACTGAAACATTTGAACCAAACCATCGCGTAGCACTTCTGCATGGAAGAATGACATCAGAGGAAAAAGAACAAATAATGGAAGACTTTAAAGAACATAAAATTGATATTCTTGTATCCACTACTGTTATCGAAGTAGGTGTAGATGTTCCAAATGCGACAATGATGATTATTCATAATGCTGATCGCTTCGGACTAGCACAACTCCACCAATTAAGAGGTCGTGTTGGTCGAGGGAAAAAACAATCACGTTGTATCTTAGTTGCTGCGCCTAAAGGTGAAAATGGTGTGAAGCGGATGCAGATAATGACTGAAACGACAGATGGCTTTAAAATTAGTCAAAAAGATTTAGAGATGAGAGGTCCGGGTGAGTTCTTTGGGAAACGACAATCCGGACTGCCTGAATTTAAGGTAGCTGATATCATTGAAGATGAACTAGTACTCGAAGCAGCTCGCTTTGAAGCGGAAATTTTGTTAAGTAACGAGGATTTTTTAACAAATAATCATTATTTAGTGATTCGAACCCTTGTTGGTATTGAAGATGGAAAGATTAGTGATATACTAGATTAACGTTTAATTAGTAAGAAAAAGAAGTGAATAAGTTGAAATGGAGTGAAAAAATGAGAATTGCAATAGATGCGATGGGCGGAGATGATGCCCCAAAAGTAGTAGTCGAAGGGGTATTACTAGCAGCTGAATCATTTCCTGATACAACAATGGTTATGTATGGTGATGAAAATCAGATTAAGCAATATTTAACAAAAGAACTTTCAAATATCGAAATTGTGCATACTGATGAGAAGATAGAAAGTGACGATGATCCGGTCCGTTCTATTCGGCGGAAAAAATCGGCATCAATGGTCTTAGCTGCCAGATCAGTGAAAGATCAAGAAAATGATGCGCTCTTTTCAGCTGGCAATACAGGGGCGTTACTTGCAGCTGGGACATTAATCATTGGGCGTATCCGGGGGATTGATCGACCGGCCCTGATGGCAACAATGCCAACAATCAGTAAAACACGTGAAAAGATGCTGCTACTCGATTTAGGAGCCAATGCTGATACAAAGCCGGCTAACTTAGAACAGTACGCTACAATCGGCTCGTTTTATGCAGGTCATGTATATAAAGTAGAAAATCCAACTGTAGCCTTATTGAATAATGGAACAGAAGACAACAAAGGAAATGCAGTCACAAAAGAAGCATTTGAACTATTAGAAAGCAATGACGATATTAATTTTGTTGGAAATAGAGAAGCGCGTGATTTATTTAATGGTATCGCTGATGTACTAGTCATGGATGGCTTTACCGGAAATGCTGTTTTAAAATCAATCGAAGGTACTGCATCAACTATTTTTAGTCTGTTAAAAAGTTCGATTAAAGATGGTGGAATTAAAAGTAAGTTTGGTGGGTTACTATTAAAAGATAGTTTAGTGGAAATAAGTGAACAACTTGACTATTCAAAGTTTGGTGGAGCGATATTGTTAGGTGTGAAAGCACCGGTTTTAAAGACACATGGTTCAACAGATAGTGAAGCTGTCTATAATACTTTAAAACAGGCAAGAGAAATCTTACAATCAAAAGTTGTAGAAGATACAGTAACGTATTTTGAGTCACTAAGAGAAGACTAAATTAGGATTAAATGAAGATTTTTCTTAGAAGTTTAATATAAACTATATAAAGTATGGAAATTTGTTCGGAATTGCGTTAAAATAAAATGTAGCAATGTTTATTAGAATTATTTAACTTGAAAAGCTTGGCAAATATTATTAGCTTCAAATTGTAAAAGAATGAGGAGGTGGCTGAACATGAATGAACAAGAGGTTTTTAACCAAATAAAAGCCATTATTGTTGATCGTCTTGGAGTAGATGCAGAAAAAATAGACTATGATACGAGTTTTCAAGATGATTTAGGTGCAGATTCACTCGATATTGTCGAGTTAGTCATGGAAATGGAAGATGAATTTAATGAAGAAATTTCTGATGAGGTAGTTGAACAATTGACTACAGTTGGGAAAGCTGTTGAATTTATTAAAGAAAAGGTAGAGTAGGCTAAATAGTGCTGAAAAGTATAAATATTGCGCCATATGAAAACTAAATGAGGAAAACACTTGATTTTTTAATTATATACTATATTATTATTAATAACTTCATGGATTATTAGAGATCTATGAGTCAGTAATGATGTATTTTGTATTCAAGTTGATGCTTCAAGGATTTTCTCGTAAATTAACACTTACTCATAATGAACATACTTATGAGCTACTTGTAAAACAAAATGCACAGGAGGTAAGTTATAGTGGCATCGAATGAAATTTTATTAGAAATAAATAATTTAGAAGTTGGTTTTCGTTTTAGTGACGATTATCATAACGCAGTGGATGATGTGTCATTAACATTAAAGCAGAATGAAATCCTAGCAATAGTAGGAGAGTCAGGTTCTGGAAAATCAACACTAGCCACAGCAATTATTGGATTACATGATCCAAACAACTCACAAATTAAGGGTGAAATCCTTTACAAAGGACTAGACCTAACAAATTTAAATGAAAAATTATATAACCGAATTCGTGGAAACGATATCGGTATGATTTTCCAAGATCCACTAGGTTCATTGAACCCAGTGATGGAAGTTGGGAAACAAATCGAAGAATCCTTAATCTATCATACAGATTTAGATGAGAAACAAAGAAGAGCACGTGTTATTCAATTGTTAGAGCAAGTGGGGATTCCAAATCCTGAACGGACAATTATTCAATACCCACATGAGCTATCTGGTGGAATGCGTCAGCGTATTGTTATTGCGATTGCATTAGCAAATAAACCACCAATTATTATTGCGGATGAACCAACAACCGCTTTGGATGTTACGATTCAAGCTCAGATTCTTGATCTAATGAAAGATATTCAAAATGAAACAGACTCAGGAATTATTTTAATTACACACGATCTAGGTGTAGTAGCTCAAACAGCAGACCGCGTAGCAGTAATGTATGCTGGTCAAATTGTTGAAGAAGCACCTGTAGATATTTTGTTTACAGATCCTAAGCATCCTTATACTCGTTCGTTATTGAATTCAATTCCAAATGAATTAAACGAAGGAACAGATGAAGAGTTACATGTTATTCAAGGAACTGTACCATCTTTACAGAATTTACCACGTACAGGAGATCGTTTCAGAGATCGTATTCCATGGATTGCAGATGAAGCTTTCGATGAAAACCCTCAACTAAAAGAGATTGCTCCAAACCATAAAGTAAGAGGAAATAGTTGGAAACATTTTTACTTTGAAGGGGAGGAGAAATAGTCATGTCGTTTTTAGAATTAGATGATTTAAAGATACACTTCCCAATCAGGGGAGGAATTTTCAATACAATTCAAGATTATGTTTATGCTGTAGATGGTGTAGATATGGTTATTGAAGAAGGAAAAACCTATGGTCTTGTCGGAGAATCAGGATCTGGTAAAACAACAATCGGTAAAGGAATTATCGGTTTAGAACAGGTAACAGATGGTAAAGTTATTTATGAAGGCCAAGAAGTTACGAATAAAGCTAGAAACCGATCAGAGGAATATTATGGGTATAATAAAGACATCCAAATGATTTTTCAGGATTCTACATCAGCACTAAACCCTAAAAAACGAATATTAGATATCGTTGCTGAACCAATGCGTAATTACTTTGACTATACAGACAAACAAGAAAGAGCAGA
>CAYROB010000057.1:0-7377 GCA_964425775.1 uncultured Carnobacteriaceae bacterium | reverse complement strand
CAAGTTTTGTATAGTAACCTGTTGTTTCCTCTACTGGATCGATTCCTTTAAGTGGTGCAATATTCCCTAGACCCAACTCTTGCATATTAGGGACTGACAATCCTGCTACTTCAGCAATATGTCCTAATGTATTTGATCCTTCATCCCCAAATTCTGCTGCATCCGGTGCTTCCCCGATTCCTGCTGAATCCAATACAACTAAATGTACTCTTTTAAACATATAATTCCACCTTCTACTTTCTTTTTTTATACGCCCGTGAATGATATTGATCATAAATATCTTTCTTTCGTGCGGTTGTAATATGTGTATAAATTTGTGTCGTTGAAATATCTGAATGTCCTAATAGCTCTTGGACAATTCTCAAATCTGCGCCATTTTCCAACAAGTGTGTCGCAAAAGAATGTCGTAACATGTGAGGGGTTACATTTTTCTTAATGCCTGAAATTTGGACCGTCTTTTTCAAGTTCTTCCAAACCCCCTGCCGTGTAAGCCCTTTCCCACGTGCGTTCAAAAAAACATACGGCGAAACTTCCTGAGCTCTGCTTTCAAATAAAGGGCGACTGTCTTCTAAGTATTCATTCATCCATTTAACAGCCTCATCACCAATCGGAATAATTCTTTCCTTATTTCCTTTACCAACTGTTTGAATAAAGCCCATCGTCAAATGTAATTCATCTAATCGCAAGTTTACTAATTCAGAAATTCTTAGTCCTGTGGCGTACATTATTTCTAAAATTGCACGATCGCGCAAACCAATTTCTTTCTCAACGTCTGGCGTTTCCATCAGTCTTTCCACTTCTTTTAAAGATAAAACCTTTGGTAGACTTTCACTTTTTTTAGCCGTCTGAACATATTGCATCGGATCAGTTTCCGTAATGTTCTCCTGTCGTAAATACTGATGATATTGACGTAAACTCGAAGTCATCCGAACAATTGAGCTCGCAGACTTCCCACTTTCTTTCATTCGCTGGAAAAACAGAACGATATCATAGCGGTCAACTTTATTCCAATTGCCTATTTTCTCTTTCTCTAAAAAATCGATGTACTGATTAATATCTCGCAGATAACTCTCGATTGAATTATCTGCCAGATCTCGTTCAATTTTCAAGTGAATGATGTATTCAGCCAGTGGTTCTCGATCTAACTTAAAGTTGTTCACTTTCATCGCATCACTTTCTATACTATCCCATTCATTATTTCTTCTAACAAACTTTCTCTATTATACAACATTATTTTAAACAATTCATCCTTATTCTTCAGATTCATTATCGGCTTGCTTTAATGCTTTTTCTGTTAGATAAGTTCCTTCTTTATCTTGCTTAGCTAAGCCTTCTTTCAATAAACGACCGAATGCTCGTTTAAACTGCCCTTTACTAATTGCAAAATATTCGCGAATATCTTCTGGACTACTCTTGTCTGTATAAGGAATTCGCTTATCTTCTGTTCTTAACATAATTTCCATAAGCATTGATGCATCTTCATCTAAGACCTCATGTGCACGTGGTAGCATTGATAGATATAAAACAGCATCTTCACGCACGCCAATAACTCGTGCCTCGATTGCTTCTCCTAATCTCGGCTCACGTTCACGTTCACTTGGGTGAATGAACCCTAGATAATCACCTTCAAGTTCTACATAACTTCCTGCTTTCAACGAATTCACAACGACTCCTTTTACATCATCATTGTGCATTTCGCCGGAAGCTGGTCGAGCGGAGCCAAGCATGTCATTATAACTGACTAACTGTCCCCACATACGTTCTTTATTGTCTACTCTGACAGACAGCATTAATTGATCGCCTTTTCGTGGCCAAACATTTTTTAAAATTGGCAAATCATCTAATGACACAACTAAATCCTTGTTCACCCAACCGACATCTACAAAAACACCTAAATCACGGTGAACCTCAACAACCTCACCCCAGCCGTATGTTCCGACTTGAATCTTTGGTGTTTCAGTCATTAATACGTAATCATCACGTTGGTCAATATATGCAAAGCCTTCAACCATATCGCCAATCTCAAAGTTATCAACATCTTCATCAACTACCTTGAAAGTTATACCATCTTTTTGGACAAAAAGATTCTTCTCATTTTTGTCAATAACCATTGCTGTAATAATTGTACCTAATAAACTATCCATTATTGTCCCCCTTGCTTCTCTTAATTTCTATTACCTATAACATATTGTACTTCCTTTAATGAAATAAAGGACTTTGCATAAATCTATGCAAAGTCCTGAATTAACAATCACTCATTAAAACTAAATTGCAGTTGTCTCTCCACGGTAAACAATTCCACGACGGCTGTCAATCGTGATTAATTCACCATCTGTAATTAAGTCTGTAGCTGAACTTGCCGCAACAATAACTGGAATGCTCATTGCAATTCCTAAAATAGCTGCATGTGATGTTAAACCACCTTGTTCAACAACAATTGCTGATGCTTTTTCAATAGCTGGCAGATAATCTTTATCTGTTGTTTTCACTACTAAAATTGAATCATCAATCATTTTTTCAGCAGCTTCTTCTGCTGTATGTGCGACTACTGCTCGGCCAATGACTGTTTTATTTCCGATTCCTTGACCTTGAACTAATTTAGAACCGATCATCTGAATCTTCATCAGGTTAGTTGTTCCACTTTCACCAACTGGAACACCAGCAGTAATTAGTATTAAATCGCCTTCTTTAGCGTAGTTTTTCGCGACAACAAATTGCCCCGCTTTATTGAACATATCATCTGTTGTTTCTGGTTTTTCTGCAATGTATGACTGTACTCCCCACTTAAGCGTTAAAGCTAAAGCTGTTTTTTCTGAGAAAGTCATTGCAACAATATCTGCTTTTGGACGATATTTAGAAATCATACGTGCAGTATATCCTGAATCTGTTGCTGCAACAATTGTGTTAATTCCTAAGTTTTTAGCTGTGTGTCCAACTGCTTGTCCAATTGCTTCCGTTGTATCTGATTGGTCAAACGCACGTAGAGCGTATGCATCCTCACCAGCAGTTGCTGCTTCTGTTCGAACAGCAATATTACTCATCATTTGAACAGCTTCTACTGGGTACGATCCAGCTGCTGTTTCACCTGAAAGCATAATTGCATCTGTTCCATCATAAATTGCGTTCGCAACATCTGATGCTTCTGCGCGTGTTGGGCGTGGGTTGTCTTCCATCGAATCTAACATTTGTGTTGCTGTAATAACTGGTTTTCCAGCAGCACGACATTTGTTAATCATTTCTTTTTGAACAATTGGTACTTCTTCAACTGGAATCTCAACACCCAAGTCTCCTCGAGCAATCATTAAACCATCTGAAACAGCAATGATATCATCTAAGTTATC
Source organism: uncultured Carnobacteriaceae bacterium (assembly GCA_964425775.1). Lineage (GTDB taxonomy): Bacteria > Bacillota > Bacilli > Lactobacillales > Carnobacteriaceae_A > Atopostipes. Next base: position 4,036 of record CAYROB010000057.1, on the reverse strand, counting down.
AATACCCTCTTGGTTTTCAATTTTCGCAATAATTTGTACATCTAATTTATCATGTGCTTCTAAAATTTCTTTAATTTCTAAGACATCACTTGCTCGACGAACAAATGAAGCTGCGATAAAGGTAATGTCATTTTCTAAACCAAATGCAATATCTTCTCGGTCTTTGTCTGTCAATCCTGGCAAGCTAAACGATGCTCCCGGTACGTTAACTCCCTTGTTATCTTTTAATTCTCCTGAGTTTAGCGTACGTGTTACAATGACTCCATTTTCGTGATCGATTTCTTTTACTTGTAAATCAACTAGTCCATCATCAAGTAAAATATGCATACCTACAGTTACATCATTAATTAAACCATCATAAGATACTGAGAACATGTCAGAGTTTCCAACAACTTCTTTCATCGAAATTTTAACTATTTCGCCTTTAGAAAGTTGAATACTGTGTTCTTCCATTTTATGTGTTCGAATTTCTGGTCCTTTTAAATCTTGCATAATTCCAATTGGTTCGCCGAGTTTTTCAGAAACTTGACGGATTCTCTTAATACGTGTTAAATGCTCATCAAAATCACCGTGTGAGAAGTTTAAACGCGCAACGTTCATACCTGCACTGACTAACCCCTCTAATGTTTCTACTGATTCACTTGCTGGACCGATCGTACAAACTATCTTTGTTTTCTTCATATAAATAATTGTCCTTCCTTGTATATAATAATTTTTTAATTAATTAATAAACTTATTTATATTGTGTAAATGCATATTTGGTTCATGAGTTAATTTGTTGAATACATCATCAAATGTATTAGATGTCATTTTTTCATCAATTGTAGCGACACACTCGCCAGAGGCGCCTTCGTTTAACAATTCAACAGCCTTTACACCAAAACTACTTCCTAACACTCGATCACGAACTGTAGGCGTTCCACCACGCTGAATATGACCTAGTACAGCACCACGGATATCAAATGAATCATCAATTGCTGTTATTTCTGCAATAAAGTCATCCGCTGACATAACACCTTCGGCTAATACGATTAAGCCTTGATTTTTTCCTTGAGAAAAGCCACTCTTTAATTCTGCTACGATTGCATGTACGTCATAAGATTCTTCCGGAACAATAATTGCTTCTGCTCCACCACTTAAACCACTCCATATGGCGATATCTCCAGCTCCACGTCCCATTACTTCAACGACTATTACACGTCCATGAGACCCCGCTGTATCTCGAATTCGATCAATTGCTTCAACAACAGTATTAAGTGTTGTATCAAAGCCTAATGTGTAATCTGTTCCTGCAATATCATTATCGATTGTTCCTGGTATACCAATTGCTGGAAAACCATGATTGGCTAACGCTTGTGCTCCACGGAATGATCCGTCCCCACCAATAACAACAATACCTTCTATTTCATGCTTTTTCAATTGTTCCGTTGCTATTAATTGAGTTTCATTCTTACTGAACTCTGGATAACGTGCTGAAAAAAGCAATGTACCTCCACGATTTAAAATACCCCCAACATCACCTGATGTTAAACGATGTATTTCACCGTTAACTAGTCCTTTAAATCCATTTGTAATTCCAAATACTTCCATCCCTAGAGATTCTCCGCGTCGAACAACTGCTCTTACAGCAGCGTTCATTCCTGGTGCATCTCCACCACTAGTTAGTACACCAATTCTTTTCATATATAACCACCTTATCTATATCTACTATACATATTTTTTAATAAATCTACTGTCCGTTATTTATTGTATCACTTTCTATCCTTGATGTCTTGTATGTTCTACACTTTTTTTACTTTTTACAAGTTTTAGCTATTTTTCAAGACAATATTCTGGCTTCCAAACATCTTTTCAAGCTTTTTTAAGGTTTCTGATTGAGGATCTATAAAAAATTCTTTTTTAAATGCATGCTGCTGCTTTGTTTTTTCATCATAAATGACTACAGGGGTTGTTCCATGATAATCCTTCAAAAATATTTGCAAGGCTTTAAGTTTTTGTGGTTCTGCTTCAACAGACTTAAAACGAATATATAAAACAGATTGCTTGCTCTTAGTATTTTCTTCTTTAGCATAGAGTGCTTGAACTAAATCATCCGCTTTTTCTATTTTATTAACCATTATTTTCACATTACTTTGATTGCCCTCTATTTTACCTTCTACTAATAAAGTATCTCCTTCATTGACTTTTTGAATATAACGTCGATGTACATCTGGGAAGAGTGTTAAACTTGCTTCGCCCGTACTATCAATCACATCCATAAAGGACATTGGCCTGCCTTGCTTAGTCTGAATACTTTTAATCCGTTGTACAACCACTAATACTTGTGCATATTTCTTTGTCCCTGCATCAGCTATATACATAATTTTTTTATTCTTTCGCAAGACTTTATATTTCTCTCCCGGCTCTGCTGTAAAATAAAAACCAGTTGATTCAAATTCTTGCTCCATCTTTATTTCATCAGATAACTCTTTTTTTTCAATCACTTTTGGTGAAAACAGCACAAAGAGTTCTGTATTCCCATGACTCATTTGTACACTCTCTAACACATTTGTTAAGGATTCAATTAATGAGCTGCGAGTTTTCTCTAAACTATCTAAGGCTCCGCTGTGAATCAGTGGTAATATCTGCTCTTTGGTTAACCATTTTGAATCCATTCGGCTGAGAAAATCAATTAATCCTTTATATTTACCGTTTTCTCTTCTTTCATCGATTATCTCTTGTTTGAAGTTATTCGCAAATCCTTTGATTACATTAAACCCACTACGAATTTTGCCATCTTCAATAATAAAGGAATGGTAACTTTTATTTATATCTGGTGCAATAATCTCGACGCCATATCCTCTAGCTTCAGAGAGATATGATTGCATCTTTGCTTTATTCGATGTTTTCATAATTGCAGCAAAGAAACTTGCTGGGTAATTCGCTTTGACATAAGCCAGTTGATACGCCACTTTAGAATAAGCTACCGCATGCGATCGGTTAAAGCCATAGTCGGCAAACTTTTCAATATAGCCATAAACTGCTAAGGCTGTTTCTTCTGTATAATTATTTTTAAGGGCACCCGCAATAAATTCTTTACGCCCTTCTTCAATGGCCTGATGGTCTTTTTTACCGATTGCTCTACGTAAAATATCCGCCTCATTTAACGTGTAACCGGCTAATTCGGTAGCAACCTTCATCACTTGTTCTTGATAAACCATGATTCCATAAGTAGGTTTCAAAATTTCTTTTAAATCATTATGAGGATATTGAATCGGCTCTTGTCCATTTTTTCGAGCAATAAAGGTATCAATTTGCTCCATTGGCCCTGGTCGATAGAGAGCATTCACGGCAACGATATCTTCAAAGGAGCTAGGCTTTAACTTTCTTAGGACCCGTCGTATACCATCAGATTCAAATTGGAAAATGCCATCCGTATTTCCAGCTCTAAAAATCGCCAGTGTATTCTCATCATTAAACGGAATCGCATCAATATCAATTGCCACTCCCTTATTCTCATAGGGGATAAAACGAATACAGTCTGATAGCGTTGCTAAATTACGTAAACCTAAAATATCTAGCTTTAAAAGTCCAGCTTTCTCCACCGCATTCATCGTGTATTGTGTTAAATGAATATTCTCGCTACCCTCTTGGAGCGGTACCCGTGAAATTAATTTTTCATCTGAAATAACAATTCCGGCAGCATGCGTTGAAACATGACGATTTGACCCTTCAATTTTCGCGGCTGTTTGATAAATCCTCCGGTTTAATTCACTTTCATTGACCAAGTCATTGAGTCTTTTATCTTTAATCGAGTGTTTCAAGCTGATATTAGGTCCTGACGGAATCGCCTGCGACCACCTTCTCAACTCATCTTGACTGACACCAAAAACTCTCCCGACATCACGTACGGCTGACTTAGCACCATACCTTCCTATAGTTCCAATCTGTGCCACATACTCTGAACCATACTTATTCAAAATGTATTGTAATATTTCTTCGCGCCGATTATCCGGAAAATCCAAATCAATATCAGGCAAACTAAAGCGTTCTTCAT
>CAYROB010000056.1:5991-7509 GCA_964425775.1 uncultured Carnobacteriaceae bacterium | reverse complement strand
CTCATTGAAATTAATCCAAATGCTATGATTCCTTTTTTAAGGAAATTTCTTCTATTCTTCATTCATCATGTCCCCTTTAAATGATTATAGCCTTTTTATTTTTTATAGCAATAACAACTTTGTACTTTTTTTGCTTTAAACCCCTATTCATCATATACTATAATTAAAAGAGGTGGCTTCATGGCTAATTCTAATCAAGCAAAAATAGTCATAATAAATGGCAAAAGAATCTTTCTATCAAAGATACGAGAGTACGGAATTTATACTACAAAAGTTCACCACCAAAATGATAAACCACGCCCTAAAGGCTTGCTTAATTCATTCCTACACGATCACGATGAAAACTGGGATACCACAATTTTAAAATACTTATCCATTGAAATGTATAATGGAGATAAGTATCGCTTTTATTCGGATTCTCATATACATAATATTTACGATAAACTTCATGCAGACTATAAAGATGTTAGTTATTTAAATGGAAAAGATCCAAACTTTGGTCCCCATAATACAGAAGCTTATAGCTCCTATAAAACAATGAACAATTTAGACCTTACTTATATTAATGAATCGATTGACGACATTATCGAAAAGCTAGATGATTCTTTCAATGTACTTTAAAAAAAGTTATCAAACAACTAAAAAAGGATAGGGCAGATTTCTTCGCTCTATCCTTTTGTTATTATTCTTTTTAAAAGACTGTCTGGTTTTTTTCTGTTAGATTTTCTACTTTTTGAATAATTGTTTCAAAAATCTGTACCATCTGGTTTGAATACTCTCTTGCTTCATTGTAAAGTGACTGCGTCTTGCCAGATTGCTTGCTTTCAATTGCTTTTTCTATTTCTTTCGCTTTTGAATGCATGTCTAGGTGAATCGCATCGATCGAGTCCCAATCCGTTTTAATTTCTGGATGCTCAACTTCAAGTGAGTTATAGTAATGCCCAAATTCACAACGAGTCCCATCAAATTGAATTGGCTCCATCTTGCCTGACTGGACAATTCTCTCTAATGTGTCAGTCCAGTTTACATGGGCAGCAATCGAGTCTTCTAAAATTGAAACTAGGTCCTCGTTTGTCATGGCTGAACTTCCTTCATTCATATTCGCCAACAAAGAACCTGTAACTTCCGCTAATTCTGTATCAATTTCATCGATTCGTTGAGATTGCAGCATTGCCTGGTAAGCACTATCGTAAACTCGGTCAACCATTAAGTTCATACTTTCTGCATCTTCAGATATCGATACCATTGCTTGATTCACTTCTACAGTTGAAGCATTAACCTCTTCCATCATACTTGAAATATCCATGACACCGTTAATTGTAAGTTCTAAATCTCTTAGGTTACCTTCAAAACTAAGGTTTACTTCGCCAATTTTCTCGCTCATTTCACCCATTGAACTGCGAGTAACTTCGACACTCTCCGTCACATCTTCGGTTGCCGTATAGATAATTCCAGTAACTTCTTGCATTTCAACTAACTTGGCCTGTGTATCTTCAGCAAGGTTTCTAATTTCCTCAG
>CAYROB010000056.1:0-5981 GCA_964425775.1 uncultured Carnobacteriaceae bacterium | reverse complement strand
GCATTCAACGCTAAAAGATTTGTTTGATCCGCAATACTACCTACTGCTCCAACAATCTCTTCTACACTTTTCGGCACTTCTCTCAATGCATCAATTTTGTTACCCATATCATCTGTGTTTGAAATAACAACCTTACCAATTTCAGCCATTTCAGCTAATTCATTACTATTTTGTTCGGTCATAGTAGCTAAGGAATTCGATTTTTCACTTAAATCTTCAAGTATAGCTGTACTTGTCGCAATAGCTTCCCCTACTTCATCCATACCGGCTGTTGTTTCTTGTACGATTGCCATGTTCGAAGTACTATATCCTGTTAACTCCATGGATAGTTCACCCATATCATTTGCGATAAATGACATGTTGACTCCGAAATCACTTAATGCAGCTTCATTTTTAATTAACTGGACAATTAATTCGCTATCACTTTTCTCACGTGCCAACATGGCTTCAAATCTGTCAAGTAACTCTTGGTTTTCTTGAATTTTTGCCTCAGGTCTTTCAGCTTCTTCTCCATGACATAATGCATGTAAATAATTAAGTACAGAGTCTGTTTCGCGAGGACTCCTTGGACTTTTCATATTTTTGAATCTTTCGAATTTTTTAAATACCATTCTTAGATTACACCCTTCTTTTGTTTATTTCTATGTATAACTTTTAGTAAAATGCACTTTAATATACATCGGTAGTATAGCACAAAAATTAAGCGAATTAATCACATTCTAAATATTTTAATCCCCAAACTACTTATTTCATTTAAAAATATGTAATTTATTGTTTTATTATAGTTAGCCTAATTATGAAGTTTTCAAAATTTCATTTTGTCCAGCTTCTCTTTTTTGCTACAATTAGAAAAGTGAAAAAATACACTGTACTATTTCCAGTTCGTAGGAGGAAGAAAAGATGACTGATTCATATATTAAAAATAATTATCCTAAATTAACACAAAAAATATTGTTCGCAATTTTTACACTTTTAGCTTTATCATTTGGTGCTTTTGCTTTTCTATTCAACTCACCACAAGAAATATGGGAGGGCTTATGGATTATTATGGGCTCGCCAGCTACGTTATTAACAGATTACATCGAACTCACTAATCCTGGTGCGGCTCTGATGAACGTTTCCCTGATGACACTTGAAACACTCCTAGTAATTCGGATGGTGAAAGCGAAAATAAATGGACCGGCAATCGCAGCCATCTTCATTATTGTCGGCTTTGCGTTCTTTGGTAAAAACTTTTACAACTCATTACCTATTATGATCGGTGCTTTTAGCTTTGCGAAAGCCACTAAAGTTCCCTTGGAAAACTCATTACTCCCTGCAATTTTTGGTACTGCTTTAAGTCCCTTAGTGAGTGAACTTTCTTTTGGTCAAGGCTTGTCCTTACCTCTTGGAATTATTTTAGGCTATTTAGCAGGTTTCCTTGCAGGATTTATTATTCCTCCACTAGCTAAACATGTGATTGGTTTTACCAAAGGATTTAGTCTCCATAACATTGGCTTTGCAGTCGGCTTGATCGCAATTGTCTTTACTTCGTTGATGCGAAATTTTGGCTACCAAATCGAAACCGTCTCAATCCTTGCAAGTGGCTACAACAAACCATTTTCTATCTTCTTATTTTTAATGTTTACTTTGATGGTTCTTGGGGGGTTATTCGTCAACAAATGGACGCTAAATGGATTAAAAGAAATCCTAAGTCGCTCTGGCCAACTCTCAACAGATTATATTGAATTAGGTGGAGTTGGTGTAACATTCTTTCATATGGGAATTCTCGGTATTTTTTCAACCATTTATGTCTTACTTTTAGGTGGGGAATTAAATGGTCCGGTACTTGGAGGTATTTTTTGTATCGTTGGTTTTGGAGCCTTTGGAAACAATATTAAAACAGTCATCCCAGTTATGTTAGGTGCAACTTTAATGACTTTCTTTACAACCTATAGTGTTGCGGATATCGGCGTTCTACTTGCCATACTTTTTGTAACTGCCCTTGCACCAATTGCTGGTCATTATGGAGCTCTTGCTGGTTTAATTGCCGGTGCATTGCATCTTACATTAGTCGTTAACGTTGGTTTTTGGCACGGTGGAATTAGTCTCTATAACAACGGATTGTCTGCAGGTTTTGTTGCAGCAATCCTCGTTCCTTTATTTGAAGCAATCGACTATCACAAGGCAGGTCATGAAATATTAAAACAAGAAGTTGATCCTTCCGAAACTGTGATAATAAACAAGAACTTAGAAAAGTAATTTTACAATACAAATAAAATGAAACAGACCAGTTGCATCTAGCAACTGGTCTTTATTGAAATAGTATAACTCGTATAAAAAACAAGAATAGCAAATGTGCTGGGTAAAATAAGTAGAAAAAGTATTTATTTTGTTTGCCTCTTTCACCATTATATAATTGGATAGGAACCAGTGCGAAAATTGCTGTTGGTTGCCTGAGTAATAGTATAGCAGCTATCGGATTTCGGAGCTGCTTATCTGCACGGAAATAATAAAAGATAAAGATTACTAAAATACCAAATGCTGCATAATCTGTTTGAAGTGCTGCTGCTAGGCGCATACCTATGACTGGAATCACCCATCTGAGATATTTCATCTCTTCAAATTGGTTGAATAAAGAAATTACCAACAAGCCGATGAACAAAGTAAAGAAAATATTTTGATAAGTGAAATCAAAGAATACACCCCCATTCGCCAGGTCGAAGGGAATCTCAGAGATTAATGCGAATATTCCTAATTGTATCAGATATTTTTTTACATTTCGAGTGTGAGTAAATCCTTCAACAAGTAGAAAAGTAAAGAGTGGAAAAGCCAGTCTACCGATTAACCTTAGAACCATATTTAACCCTCTGAATTCACTACTAACGAGCCCGGTAACTATAGCTGGTTCCAGTAAAAATGCCCCGATGTGATCAATTAACATTGTAACAATTGCGATCCACTTTAAGTGACTTCCTTTTAATCCCTTTTGTCTAATCCATTGATTTTTCTGCATCATCCAACCCTCTTTTCAGAATTTGGTTATTCTACACAATTCCTAAGAACATTTGAACAATAAACGAAACAACCACAACAAGCACTGATATTAGAAAACCATGGGCCATTGGAGCAAAACCAGACTCTTTCATTTTAGTTAAATCTGTTTTCAAACCGACTGCTGCTAACGCAATCACCATGAGAAACTTACTAATACTCTTTAAAATCACGGAAGCTTCTACTGGAATCCAACCGATACTATTAAAGATGGCCATCACGACAAATCCAAGAATAAACCAGGGAAATACTTGGCCTAAGTTTAAATTTACATTTTTAGTCGCTGAACTATTTTCTTCTGCATTTTTCTTAACTGTACGAATTTGAATCAATGCAAAAATCACAACAATTGGAATAATTGAAAGTGTTCGAGTTAATTTGACCATCGTCGCGAAATCACCCGCTGCCTCGCTAAATGCATAACCAGCAGCAACTACACTTGATGTGTCATTCACTGCTGTTCCAGTCCATAGACCATAAGATATATCTGACATATTCAATGCTCTTCCCATCAATGGAAAAAGAATAATCATTAACATATCAAAAATAAATGTTGTTGACATTGCATAAGCTATTTGATGATCTTCCGCTTCAATAACTGGAGAAACTGCTGCGATCGCAGAGCCACCACATACTCCTGTACCAGCAGAAATTAGACTCGATAATTTCCAATCAAGTCCTAAAACCCTCCCCAGCAAATACCCCCCACCAAATGCTGCAACTAAAGTAAAAACCATTACCGTCAGAGAGATTTTCCCCACTTCTAAAATTGTGACGATATTTAAGCTGGCACCTAATAAAATAATTGCAAATTTTAAGACACGCTTAGAAGCAAAAGTCACTCCGCTTTGTAAAGATGTTCCTTGAATTGGTCGTAAGTAATTAATCAAAACGCCCAAGAACAAGGCAATTACTGATGCTCCTACAAAGCCACCAGGTATAACTCCTTCAGTAAAATTTGAAACCAGTGCCAAGAATGTTGCTAATACAGCACCTGGCCAAATATCTTTTTGTAAATACATAGAACTCTTCTTTTGATTCATATTATCAATTTCCTTTCAAGGTACGCTCTATTGTACTATTTATTTAATTAATTTCAATCAATACGATTGCTTTTTCAAGAAGTACATAGTAATATAGTTAGTGTGCTAACTATATTGAAAGTACAATGAGGTGATTTAATGAATATTGGCTACACTATCAATTATTGTTCAAAACTTTTGAGAAACAAATTAAACACAGCGCTTGAAAAAGAAAATTTAACAATCGCTCAATTTGCGGTAATCAAAGATATTGAAATGAATTCTTTTCATAATGAAAATACTGTTGGTGTAATAGCTGTTGATATTGCTGAGCGATTAGATATGGATAAGCCAACTGTATCCGGAATAGTCAATCGACTAGTTGAAAAGAATTATGTCGAAAAATTGGAAAACCCTGAAGATAAACGATCTTTTATATTAAGGCTAACAAATAAATCGAATTCAAAAATAGCACGTCTAGAAAGAATTAATCAAGCGGTTCTTTCTGAAGCAATAAACGGTTTAACCGAAGAAGAACAAGAAGCTTTTATAAAAACACTAAGTAAGATCATTGATAATCTGAGGTGAAAAAATGGGAAAATATTTAGTTACAGGTGCAAGTGGGAATGTCGGAAAATATGTAGTAGATGAATTAATCGCTCTAAATAAAGATGTAAAAATAGCTGTTCATAATTTAAGTAATTTAAAAGAAGTAATCATGGAAAATGATCAGGCAATCAAAGTAAACTTTGACTTTTTGGATCAAAATACATTTGATACTGCGTTGGATGGGGTTCATGCTATTTTTTTAGTGCGGCCACCACAGCTTGCCAATCCAGAAAAAGATATGAGGCCTTTTTTAGAAGCAGCTAAAGCCAAAGGAGTTAATAAAATTGTTTTTATGTCGCTTTTAGGAGTTGAACAAAACCCCGTCGTCCCCCATAGAAAGATTGAAAGCATGATTAAAGAGCTTGAAATACCTTATGTATTTTTACGTCCAAGTTTTTTCATGCAAAATTTAAATACAAATCATAGGGAAGAAATTAAAGAAAGAGATGAATTATTTATACCGGCTGGAAACTCAAAGACAAGCTTTATTGATACAAGAGACATTGCAAAAGCCGCTGCAATAAGTTTAACGGATGACCAATACATAAATGTTGGTATCACTCTTACTGGAAATGAAGCTATTGACTATCATGAAGTTGCAACTACATTGTCTGCCGTTCTCGAGCGAAAGATTGACTATAAAAATCCAAGCTTATTAAAGTTTAGAAAAGAAAGAATTAAAAGAGGTACACCAAAAGAATTCGCAAATGTGATGACCCTTTTATATTTAATGACCAAACTTGGTACGGCAAAAAATATTACAACAGATTTAGAAGAGCTTATTGGGAGAGAACCGATCAGTTTCAAGCAATATGTCATCGACCATAAAGAATATTGGTCTTAAATTCTTAATACTAGATGCATGAAAGTAGCTTTTAAGCATATTTATTGGTTATTATCTTAATAAATCCTATTTTAAAGTTTAATTCTTAGGATTTATGCCGATATATATAGTAAATAGGAGGGGATTAAATTGAAAATTAATAATCTTATCAATATAAAGCAACTGCAAAACAAAGATCATGCTACCTAAAGAAAATAAAGCAGCCAAGCAAAGAGTAGATAGTTTTGAAAAGTCCAAGCCGGAAGACAAGGGATTTGTATATAATAAAGCAACCGTTGACCAATTAAAGGCAGCATCACAAAAGTCATTTGATAATCTTAAAAAGATGATTGATAATATGCTTCAAAAACAAGGAGTATCATTTGATTTAGCATCTTCTGACCAAATGATTGATATAGACCCTGCTACAAGAGCTGAAGCCAGTGAAATGATCGGTGAAAAATCAAGCCCGCCAAATCGTAGTGGAAGCCTGC
>CAYROB010000055.1:3633-7593 GCA_964425775.1 uncultured Carnobacteriaceae bacterium | reverse complement strand
AAAACGAAGTAAGCTTACTAATGAAAGAAAGAGACAAATTAGAGCGTACTCTTGGTGGAATTAAAGATATGCCAGGATTACCATCAGCATTATTTGTTGTAGATCCTCGTAAAGAGTATATTGCAGTTAACGAAGCAAACAAATTAGGAATCCCAGTTATCGCAATGGTTGATACAAACACAGACCCAGATAACATTGATTACATTATTCCAGCAAACGATGATGCGATTCGTGCGATTAAATTAATTACATCAGTTATGGCAGACGCAATTGTTGAAGGAAATCAAGGGGAAACACAAGTTGCTGAAGAAGAAAAATCAGCATCAATTGAAGAAATGGTCGAAGCAGTAGAAGGCGACAACAAGTAAATTACTCTTTTGGTCAATGAACAATTAACTAATTTTAATTAAAATTAAATTTCATACAGGGGGAAATATCTTGGTAAAAATTAAAGCAGCTCAAGTTAAAGAACTTCGTGACCTTACAGGTGCGGGTATGATGGATGCTAAAAAGGCATTAGTTGAAGCAGAAGGCGACATGGAAAGAGCTTCTGAAATTATACGTGAAAAAGGTGTTGAAACAGCAGCTAAAAAAGCTGGACGTATTTCAGCAGAAGGTTTATCACACATTCATGTAGAAGGAAACACTGCAGCAATCGTTGAAGTAAACAGTGAAACAGACTATGTTGCAAAAAACGAGCAGTTCCAACAACTAGTTAAAGATATTGCAGAAACAATTGCAAAAGAAAAACCAGCATCATTAGAAGATGCACTAAAAGTTGAAATGGCTAATGGTGAAACAATTGACGCGGCAATTACAAATGCGATTACGACAATTGGTGAAAACATTACATTACGTCGTTTCGAATTAGTTGAAAAAGCAGATAACGAAGTATTTGGTGCTTACGAGCATATGGGTGGAAGTATCTCAGTTCTTTCGCTAATCGAAGGAGAAGACGAAGAAGTTGCACGTAATGTTTCAATGCACGTTGCAGCACTTAACCCAGAATATGCTACACGTGATGATGTACCTCAAAAAACACGTGATAAAGAATTAGAATTCTTAACAGAGCAAGCTAAAGGCGAAGGAAAGCCAGAGCATATCGTTGAGAAAATCGTTGAAGGTCGTTTAAACAAATGGTTAGGTGAGATTGCATTAGTTGATCAGCCATATGTTAGAGATAGCGATATCACGGTAAAACAATATCTAGATAACAATAAATCTACAATTAAATCTTTTACTCGTATTGAAGTAGGAGAAGGTATTGAAAAACGCGAAGAAGACTTTGCTGAAGAAGTTAGAAGCCAAATGAACCTTTAATTTATAATGATTTGGACAGGAGCGTCTAACGTTCCTGTCTTTTTTATAGCAGTAAAATGAAATTTAGTAAAACTAGTGAATCATCATTGAAAATATGCTAATATTAAGACATAAATTTAGGGGGGAAATAAATTGGCTAAGCCTATCTATAAAAGAGTGATATTAAAAATTAGTGGTGAAGCAATTGCTGGGAAAGATGGTTTTGGAATTGATCCAGAAACAATCAAAGGCATTGCCGAAGAAATTAAAGAAGTTCACGATTTAGGTGTAGAACTTGCAATTATCGTTGGTGGTGGAAATATTTGGCGCGGTGAAACAGGCGAAAAACTAGGAATGGACCGTGCACAAGCAGATTACATGGGAATGTTAGCTACTGTAATGAATGGCCTTGCTTTACAAGATGGCCTTGAAAATATTGATGTGCCAACGCGTGTGCAAACGGCAATTAGTATGAGTCAGGTAGCAGAGCCATACATTCGTCGCCGAGCAGTCCGCCATTTAGAAAAAGGACGAGTTGTCATTTTTTCAGGTGGAACAGGAAGTCCATATTTCTCAACAGACACTACAGCAGCATTACGAGCGGCTGAAATTGGTGCCGACGTTATCATGATGGCCAAAAATAATGTAGATGGTGTTTATTCAGCTGATCCAAATATTGATAAAACAGCTGTAAAGTACGAAGAACTAACATATCTTGATATGATCAATAAATCATTGAACGTGATGGACATTACCGCATCATCTTTAAGTATGGATAATGAAATTCCTCTTGTTGTCTTTAAGTTAAATGAAAAAGGAAATATTAGACGAGTGATTCTTGGGGAAAATATCGGAACAAATATTAGGGGGAAATAAAATGAGTCAAGCAATCTTGAATAAAGCTGAAAAAGAAATGAAAGATGCAGAACGTGCATTGTCACATAATTTAGGAAGTATTCGTGCCGGTCGTGCTAACGCGAGCTTGTTAGATGGTTTAACAGTGTCGTATTACGGAGCAGATACACCTTTAAACCAATTGGCGCAGATTTCTGTACCAGAAGCACGTATGATTGTTATTGCACCTTTTGATAAAGGAATTTTAAATGACATTGAGAAGTCAATTAATAAGTCAGATTTGGGAATTATGCCTTCTAATGATGGTGAAGTCATTCGTTTGGTTATTCCACAATTAACAGAAGAACGTCGTCATGAAATTGCGAAACAAGTTGGTGTAGAAGCAGAAGATGCGAAAGTAGTTGTTCGAAATATTCGACGAAGCGCAATGGAAGATTTAAAGAATTTAGAAAAAGATGGGGAACTTTCAGAAGATGAACAACGTCGTTACGAAAAAGATGTTCAGAAACTGACAGATGCTTCAGTTAAGAATATTGATGAGCTTGCTACCGAAAAAGAAAAAGAGATTATCGAAGTTTAATCAAGCTTCTAAAGATATAAAACAAATTCGCTAGAACAATATTTGTTTTAGCGTTTTTTGTTTTATTATAGATAAGGCTTGTAAAGCCTATGCTTTTTAAGATTTGATATTATTTAGAATAAGGAGCGAAAGTAGGAGGATAAATATGACAAGTAAAATAGAGAGTAGTCATTCAATTCAAGAGTCCGTTGTTCCGAAGCATGTAGCCATCATCATGGATGGGAATGGCCGTTGGGCTGAAGAGCAAGGGTTAGAGCGATCGGCTGGTCATGAAGAAGGCGTTGAAGCTATTCGTAGAGTCTCTCTAAGTGCAAATGAATTAGGTGTAAAGGTATTAACTCTATATGCTTTTTCAACTGAAAACTGGAAGCGTCCTGTAAAGGAAGTTCATTATTTAATGAAGTTACCTGGGAAATTCTTTAAACGATTTGTTCCTGAATTAATGGAGAACAATGTGAAAGTAATGATGACTGGATTTGAAGAGCGCGTACCTGATTTCACAAAAAAAGATATACGAAAAGCTGTCGAAACAACTAAAAACAATACAGGAATGATTTTAAACTTCGCCTTTAACTATGGTGGACGAGCTGAAATTACTGCCGCAACCCGACAAATTGCTGAGGATGTCTCAATGGGAAAAATCCAAGCAAATAAAATAGATGAAGAGTTAATCGCCTCATACTTGCAGACCGCACCCCTTGGAGAATTTCAAGATGTAGATTATTTAATTCGAACGAGTGGCGAGCAACGGTTAAGTAATTTCCTGCTTTGGCAAAATGCGTATAGTGAATTTTACTTTACTTCAGAATATTGGCCTGAATTTAACAAGGAATTATTTGAAAAAGCTATTTTAGAGTATCAGTCTAGAAATCGAAGGTTCGGGGGAGTTTGATGTTTTCAAGCTCAGCTGAACTTTAGGAGGAATTTACTTTGCGTCAACGAATTATTACAGGAATTATATTAATAGCGGCATTATTGCCGACAGTTGTTTATGGAGGCTGGATTTTTAATTCAGTCATTGCTATCTTATGTATAATTGGAAGTATTGAAATCTTGCGCATGGCAAAGATTAATCGAAGAACAGTTCCATCTATTGCTACATATATTGGTTTACTGTCAATTATCTTCTATGATCAGATTTCTACGCTTATTCCTGGAAATTTTAATCAAGCCATTGTACCCTTAATATCAATCATGGTATCATTGATGAGTACCGTTTTGGTAGA
>CAYROB010000055.1:0-3623 GCA_964425775.1 uncultured Carnobacteriaceae bacterium | reverse complement strand
CAAAAGCGGGGGTATCAACGCTGACAATGTTTTATTTAGGACTTGGTGGCTATGGAGCAGTCAGAGTGAGAGAGGCTGACCTTGCATTATTAGGTTTTATTATGTTAGTTGTTTTTACGACAGATATGGGTGCATATTTTATAGGTTCTAAAGTGGGAAAACGAAAGTTGGTTCCTAAAATATCACCAAATAAAACAGTTGAAGGGGCTTTAGGCGGAATTTTTTCTGCACTAGTATTGGCAGCCATATATTTAAGCTTTTTCAGCTTTAATTATTCATATATTATCATGCTGGGCATCGCACTTGTTTTGTCAATCGCTGGTCAATTTGGAGATTTAATTGCTTCCCGTTTGAAAAGACATTTTGAAGTTAAAGATGCAGGCACAATTTTTCCAGGGCATGGTGGTGTCTTAGATCGATTTGATAGTGTGTTATTTACCTTAGCAATGGCTATTTTATTAGGAATGGCTTAAAAAGATAGAGAGGAGTTGTTGACTATGCAGACAGTAATAGCTTTTATATTTGTATTTGGATTAATTGTTCTTGTTCATGAGTTTGGTCACTTTTACTTTGCAAAAAAAGCAGGTGTCCTTGTAAGAGAGTTTGCGATTGGTATGGGACCAAAAGTATTCCAAACGCATAGAAACGAAACAACTTATACAATTCGAGCATTGCCAATTGGCGGCTATGTCATGATGGCAGGATATGAGGACGATGAGGACATACGTCTAGGAATGCCAGCATTACTAATTCTCGATGAAAACGAACGTGTAAAAGAAATTGATTTATCGAAAGATTCCTTGCATCGAAATGGTGTTCCAGTTGATGTAATAGACTTTGATTTAACGAAAGAGTTATATATTAAAGGACAATTATCAAATGATGCAGGAGATACTGTTTCCTATCCGGTTAATGAAAATGCTATAATTATAAAAGAAGATGGAAAAAAATTACAAATTGCTCCAGAAAATCGTCAGTTCCAAAACGCTCCTCTTTTACAAAGAGTGTTAACGAATATTGGTGGTCCGTTAAATAATTTTCTCTTGTCAATTGTTGTTTTTACATTAGTTGCTTTTATGCAAAAAGGTATTCCGACTAATGAGGCACTTATTGGTGAAATCACTCCGTCATCACCTGCAGCAGAAAGTATGTTGCAAACAGGAGACCGTGTCTTGGCAATCGATGGCGAAGAGATTGATACTTGGACTGAAATGGTGTTAATTGTTCAAGAACATCCGAATGAATCGCTTGAGTTTGAAGTTGAACGCGAAAATGAAGAAAGATACACTGAAGAAATAACTCCAGCTGTTGCAACGACAGAAGAAGGAGAAGAGTACGGTCAATTAGGAGTAACTGTTTATATAAAGGACTCGTTTATGGATAAATTATTGTATGGGTTCACAGAAACATGGAATGTTACAGTCATGTTTGTTGCTGCGATTTTCTCTTTATTTACAGGGGGCTTTACTGTGAACGATTTAGGTGGTCCGGTTGCTATTTTTAACTTAACGGGAGAGGTAGCTACAACTGCGGGTTTCCTTGGAATTGTAAATTTCATTGGCTTATTAAGTGTGAATTTAGGCCTAATGAACTTATTACCTATTCCTGGATTAGATGGAGGGAAATTAGTGCTCAATGCACTAGAGGGAGTACGAGGAAAAGCACTCAATGAGGAGACAGAATTAAAGATTACGTTAGTAGGCGCTATTTTATTAATTGCCTTAATGCTCTTTGTAACCTGGAATGATATTCAACGATTTTTCTTTAATTAATATTATAATGACGAAAGAGGAGTTTGATAGTTAATGAAACAATCTCAGATTTTTATACCAACATTACGTGATACACCAAGTGAAGCTGAAGTGGCAAGTCATCAATTAATGCTTCGTGCAGGCTATATTCGACAGATCTCATCAGGGGTATATTCATATATGCCACTAGCTTGGCGAGTTATCCAGAAAATTGAAAATATTGTGCGTGAAGAGTTAAATGCTATTGGTGGAGCTGAAATGATGCTACCCGCACTGATTCCAGCAGATCTATGGAAAGAGTCAGGCCGCTATGATACATACGGTCCAGAAATGATGAAATTAGTTGATCGACATGATCGCGACTTTTTACTTGGGCCAACACACGAAGAGACTTTTACAAAGCTAATTCGAGATGATATTAAATCGTATAAGAAATTACCACTTCATTTATATCAAATTCAAACAAAGTACCGCGATGAAAAACGACCACGATTCGGTCTGCTAAGAGGTCGCGAGTTCATTATGAAGGATTCTTATACTTTCCACGACTCATATGATAGTTTAGATAGTATGTATCAAGAAATCTGGGGGGCATATGAAAATATTTTTGACCGTATTGGTTTAGAATATCGCTCAATTATTGCAGATGCAGGAGCAATGGGTGGTAGTGAATCAATGGAATTCATCTCGCTATCCGAAGTAGGAGAAGATACGATTGCTTATTCAACAGAAGGTGAATATGCAGCGAACCTTGAGATGGCAACAAGTAAATTCAAGGCGCGTCGAACAACAGAAGTGCAACTAGAAAAAGAAGTTGTTGAAACACCGAATACAACGACGATTGCAGAGCTGACAGAAGTTCTAGACATTCAAGAAGATCAAATACTAAAAAGTGTCTTGTTTGTTGCAGATAGTGAAAGACCTGTTCTAGCACTTGTTCGTGGTGATCACGATGTGAACGAAATTAAAGTGCGTTTAGCGCTTGAAGCAGAGACGATTGAAATCGCAACAGATGAAGAAGTAGTTGAATTATTTGGTGGAATACCAGTAGGTTATGTTGGACCAATCGGACTACCAGAAGAGGTCGAGATTGTGGCTGATTTGTATGTTGAGAATATGGTAAATAGTGTAACTGGAGCGAACGAATCTGGAAAACACATCATCAATGTTACGCCAGAGCGTGACTTTGAGGTAAATACCTATGCCGATATACGAATGGTCCAAGAAGGCGATTTAGCACCAGATGGACAGGGTGAATTAAAGTTTGCAACTGGAATTGAAATAGGACATATCTTTAAATTAGGTACGCGCTTTAGTGAGTCAATGGGAGCAGAAGTGTTGGATCAAAATGGACGACCAATACCTGTTATTATGGGAAGTTATGGAATTGGAATTAGCCGCTTACTTTCAGCAATTGTCGAGCAAAACTATGATGAAAAAGGTCTTGTCTGGCCATCAGCTGTTGCACCATTTGATTTACACATAGTTCCAGTAAATTATAACAATGAACATCAACGTAAACTGACCGATGAATTATATGCAGAATTTAAAGCAGAAGGTTTTGAAGTACTAGTAGATGACCGTAAAGAAAGACCAGGTGTTAAATTTACGGACGCAGAGCTAATTGGAATCCCTGTCCAAGTAACAGTTGGTAAAAAAGCTGAAGAGGGTATCGTTGAAGTGAATATTCGTCAAACAAATGAAATGTTAGAATCTAAAAAAGAAGAAGTACTTGATATGATTTCAATTTTAAAGACAACACAAGATCAAGAAGAAACTGATTAAAACAACAGATAAAGTTCAAACAAGAAAAGGAGACAGTTCACTGGCTCCTTTTCTTTTACATGAGATTACGATTTAAGAAGGAAGGCA
>CAYROB010000054.1:0-7595 GCA_964425775.1 uncultured Carnobacteriaceae bacterium | reverse complement strand
GATTAAGCTTACAGTTTCAACAGCATCTTCTGTTTCCTCATTAGATTCTTCAGAAGCTGAATCAGCAGCACACCCCGCTAATAAAGCAACAGATAAAAACAATGTAGAAATTGACAATTTTTTCAATTATTTTTCCCCCTTGAAATCTAGTTCGTATGTAATTTTGCATACGCACATAAGTCTACCACATTATTTGTAAATTCACAAATTCAAACGGAGAATTTTTAGGAAATTAGAGAAGAAATTTAATTGTTTAAAGCTTGATACAAAACATGTTTAAAAAACTTAATAAATGACTAATTAATCCGATGTATAACTAGTGGCCTTATTTGCGTAAAGTAACGGGCTGTTGAAAGTGTTGGAAAGCAAGTAGGATATGAAAATAGGAGGAAAAGTTGGATAAAAAAATATCACAAGGTAAGTTAGCTATATGGAATGCCGCTATTAGTACTGTATTAATCGTGATGTATGGACTAGGTTTCACTGGAATATTTGAAAGTATTATTGGTTTAGTAATTATCTTGATCATGGGAGCAGGTCAACTTTATGTGAGTTATATTCTTTTTAAAGATTGTGAAGACCTAGGTGGAAATCTTAAACAAGAAGTAGAATTAAGAGGTAATAACCATGATTTATCGAATACACTTTTAGAAATTGTTGCGAAACTAAAAAAGACATCCGATTCTCTAACAGATAAAAACAATGAATTTATTACAAGTTTGAGTGAGACCAGTATCGGAATCGAAGAGATTGCAATTGGTTCAACAACACAATCTCAAGACACTCAACAAATTTACGAATATATTTACGATCTAGGAAAAATATCGCAAGAAAATGATCGGGAATCACTTGAATTAGAAATTGGAATTAAAGAGATCCAAACGCAAACAATTACTGGAGAAGAATCGGTAGAACAGTTTAAAAATCTGGCAGAAACTACTCATGAAGTGATGGAAGAAATTAAAGAAGCTATGGCAATCACCAACCGAAATATTGCAAATATTATCGAAGAGTCAAAGGGTGTAAGAGAAATTGCCGCACAAACAAATCTACTTTCATTGAATGCAAGTATAGAAGCAGCTAGAGCTGGAGAAAACGGCCGAGGATTTGCAGTAGTTGCTGGTGAGATACAAGTCTTGTCAGAGCAAACAAGTGATTTGATGGAAAATATCGATCGAGAGTCATCTGAATTAATTACGAGTGTAGAACGATCAAATGCAAGTATTGAACGAGTGATTGCAGCAACTGAAAGTCAAAACTCAGAAGTCTTAAGAGTAGAAGACATTTTCAACCAAACAGGTGAATTAACGAATCATGCATTAGATTCTTCAGCAAAATTAAATGATTCTAGCCACCGAATAAATGAAGATATTGCTCGAATGGAAGAGTTATTAGAGAACCTTGTATCAATTAGTGAAGAAAATGCTGCACTAACTGAAGAGTCAAGTGCATCAATTGATCAACAATTAACAACGACAGATGAGATTGTAAAAATTGAAGCGAGTATGCAAAAAATATCAAATACATTGGAAGACAAAGCTTTAGAACTTAAAATGTTGGTGGATACAAACATCATATCTGATGAAGCAAGCATCACAAATGAGAGATTAGTTGAGTTGAGCAAAAGTTTAGACTTAACCTCGATTTATGTGACAGATAGTACAGGAGTCATTACCCACTGTAATGAACCTGAAACGATTGGTTTAAATATTTTTGAATTAGATCCAGTCTTTTTGAACATAAAAGAGGGTGCTCGCTTTGCAGCGACACCGATTAAGAAAAGAATAGAAGACGGAAAAACTTACAAGTATCTCGCAATGGGTAAGAATAATATTGTGTATGGAGTAGGAATGAAGTTAGATTAACATTGGTTGTGATTCAAAGTAGGCAATGTATGGTAAATTTAAAAAAAGAAGGACTTCTTAAAAAAAGTCCTTCTTTTTTACTAGAGTAAAATCTAAAGATTATATTGCCAAAGAAAAAGAATCCTATGTTTCAGAGTCAGTTACAATTTCCGTTTTCTTCTCTGCTTTTTCAACAATGATTTCATCGTCTGAAAGACTTACGTGGATTTCACCGATATCTGGATTATCTAAATAGAATTCGGCTATTTTATCTTCAATCTGTTCTTCAATTACTCGACGCAATGGACGAGCCCCCATAGCAGGGTTATAACCCAAATCAACCAGTTTCTCCTTTGCTGCTTGATCGATTTGAATAGTAATATCATGAGTAGACATTGCAGTATTGATTTCGTCTAACATAATATCAACAATCTCGAGTAAATTTTCTTTTGAAAGAGAATTAAATTCAACAATTGCATCAAAACGGTTTAAGAATTCAGGTTTGAAATAATCACCAAGCTGGTTTAAAATTGACTGTTGGGTACCATCGAGTGCGGCTGCAAAGCCAACGTCAGCGACTGTACTACCTGTACCAGCATTACTAGTCATGATAATTAATGTATTTTTGAAGTCAACTGTTCGCCCTTGAGAGTCGGTTAGACGACCATCTTCCATAATTTGGAGGAACATATTGAGGATGTCCGGATGTGCTTTTTCAACCTCATCAACTAGGATTACACTGTATGGATTTCGTCGAATCTGTTCGGTTAGCTGACCAGCTTCTTCGTAGCCCACATATCCTGGAGGTGAACCAATTAATTTTGAACTACTGTGTCGATCCATAAACTCGCTCATATCTAAGCGAACATAGGCGTCACGATTACCAAATAGTTCATAGGTTAAAGCTTTAGCTAACTCTGTTTTTCCGACACCTGTTGGACCAACAAATAGAAAAGAACCAATTGGACGATTTGTTTTACGTAGTCCAACACGATTTCTGCGAACTGCTCGTGTTACTTTATCAATCGCTTCATCTTGCCCAATAACAACTTTACGAAGTTCCTGATCTAAATCACGAAGTTGTGTCTGTTCTTTCTCTTTCAATTCACCAACAGGAATACCAGTTTTTATTTCAATAATGTTTATTATATCTTTTTCAGTAATCACAGGTACGTCGGAATCGGGGACTTGTTGTTCGAGCATTTCTTCATACTTAACGACTTGATCACGATAAAAAGCTGCTTTTTCAAAATCTTCTTTTGCCGAAGCATTATCTTTTGCCGCCTCTGCTTCTGCTATTTGTTTTTTAATAACTTCTGGATCACGGATTTGGATCGTCAAGTTTTTCTTGGAACCAGATTCATCCATTAAATCAATTGCTTTATCAGGCAAGAATCGGTCTTGAATATAACGGTCAGATAAATCAATGGCAGCTTGTATTGCAGCATCACTATATTTCACATGATGATAATCTTCATACTTTTTTTGAATCCCTTTTAAAATAGTATAGGTTTCTTCTAAATTGGGTTCATCAACACGAACAGGCTGCAAACGGCGTTCAAGTGCTGAATCTTTTTCGATAATTCGATATTCATTTAAAGTAGTAGCGCCAATTAACTGAATTTCACCTCGAGCAAGAGCTGGTTTTAAAATGTTTCCTGCGTCAGTATTGCTCCCTTCGGCAGAGCCGGCGCCAACGATTTGATGAATCTCATCAATGAATAAAATAATATTTTGATCTTCTTCTAATTCTTGAATAAGTTGTTGCATTTTTTCTTCAAATTGTCCACGAATTCCCGTGCCAGAAACAAGCGATGCGACATCCAGTTGGATAATTTCTTTATCAGCTAATTTATGAGGAACTTCGCCATTCACAATATTTAAAGCCATTCCTTCAACAATTGCTGTTTTACCCACACCAGCTTCACCAATAAGCACCGGGTTATTCTTGTTGCGACGGTTAAGTATCTCACTTACTCGTTCGATCTCTTCATCCCGACCGATTACACCATCAATTTTACCTTCCCTCGCCATATCATTTAAGTTAATTCCATATTCACCGAGTAGACCACCGCGACCATTCTGAGGCGGGATATTCCCTCCATGATTTTGTTGTGGCTGCGGGGTAGGTCTTTGCATCGGTCTTTGTGATCGCTGATTCATTGAACGTAAAAGCTCATCAAAATCTCCAAAACCAAACGGATCGGAACGTTGATTACTTTGTTGTTGTTGAATTTCACGATAACAACTTTGACAAACATTGATTTCTCTTTTTTGGCCATTGATTCTTGTTGTTAAATGAATTGTTGCTTCATTCTCTCGGCATCTTTCACAAAGCATTAGTACCACGTCCTTTCAATTTTTCATAGTTTCATATTTAGAGTACGTGCTTAATATTCATGTTTACACATAGACTATACTCGGACTTTTTTTGAAATGCAAGTGATTTACTTTAGCTGTACTACTTACTTATTTCAGCAAGAACTTATGCAATTTTCCTTCTAAAAACAAATTCAGTTATTTGTGTATCAATTCTGATAAATTTTAGTTCTTCATAATATAAATCATCAACCGATAGTCGATCGGAACTTATCAATTTTTCTTGTCTTAATGGTTTATCTTTTGAACGATCTGAACAAAATAAGATTTCAACATAAGATGCCTGAGTATTCTCAAAATGATTGACAACGTAGTCAAATAATTCATCTAAGGCTTTTTTTATTATCTTGGCTCAAGCGCTTACAAGTCGTTGAAGGTAAGTACATATTTTTCGAAGCTACTTGATGTTTTCCCTCAGAGAAGTTTTTACTGAAACTGAAATAACATTGATTTTTTGCATCAAAATTATCTTTAAAAGAGAAAAAATCTAAAGAAATAAGTGTAAAGTGAATTATATTTTGCTTGTTTTTAACACCTTTATCCCTAATACCACCAATAGGTAAAGGACAATCACTAGATAAATAGATGAAAGAAGCCATTCTACAACCTCCTTTTTAATGGTTCAGTCGAAATTATGTTAAGTTAAGTGCTCATTATTCACATTGTACACTAAAGGTGAATAATATTCACTTAATTTAATGCGATTGATAGATATAATAATAATACCTTTCAAAGCTTGTAATCGACTGAATTAAATAGAGAGAAAGATGACGCAAAAACAACAAAATAACGAAATCGGTTTTTAGGCATATTTTAGGTAGTTTCCTTTTTTACTTTACATATTCAACTTTAAGAGATATTTTTTTTGCATTTGCTTGTAGGGGATAGGACTCAAGTACTTCACCATCGATCCATACATCAACTACATCACCAGGATTAAAATTAGCAGCATCTTCATAGGCTAAGTTAATTAATCCATAGTATGCATCACCCAAAACATCAGCATTCTGTATTTGAACAGCAGGCAGATCTTTGATTTCTTCGTACTCGTCCAAGGAAAGATCAGTGGCAAGAAGAATTTGGTTTCCGGTTGCTTTGATAATAATTCCTTCGTAGTCAGCGGAAGTACAGCCAGTGAAAGATAGATTTACTATAACTAAAATAAAAATAACTAGATATTTCCCAACCATTTTTCATCTCCCTAATATTTATAAAAGACTAATTTTCAATAAAATAAGTATACACTAATATTATTTTATTGCACTTTTTTTCACAAGAATAGAACACGCTTTTAGAAATATAATGCAACTAGTAAGTGCAGTATCTGGCATTTTTTGTTGTATTAGTTGTAGAAAAAGAAACGACGACTGATGATACAAATGTTTTCGCAAGTGAATATGAAAATATTATAGTGACCTCTGGAGAAGATTTTAATATATATATATGGAAAATATCCAACGACACTCGTTAAAAAGTCCAACTAGATAAGGATTGAGGTAAGTTTGTCTACCAGAGAGTTGTGCTATAATAATCCCTATGACAAACGGGAGGATTTAAAATGAAGAAAAATAAAAGGTTTACCATTGGAGCCCTAGTATTACTTCTGTCAACAAGTCTTTATCTATTCTTTAATTTAAATAAAGTAGCATTGAAATCAGACGTAGTAACCATTGAATACGGAGAGAAACTAAATTTTGAGAATAAGGATATTTTAACAACAACTGATTCCAAAGTTTTAGAGAGTCTGAAAATTGATCAAGCAGCAGTTGATTTGGAAACAGGGAAAAATTATCCGAAAGTAGGTAAATATAATTTAGTTGTTACTTATACAGAATTTTTTTGGGAACAATCAAGGAACCTCACTCTTGTGGTTGCAGATACAAAAGAGCCCACATTTAGCGAGGCACCTGAACGTATTGAAATTCAAATAAAGGACGTAGAGCCTGATTTTACAACATACTTTGAAGTGGAAGACTTAAGTGAATTTGAATTAACTATTGATACCGACTTAGTAGCTTTTGGCGAAGAAGGAATATATGATGCACAAGCAATTGCTGTAGATAATTATGGAAACCAATCCAGTCATAACTTTAAGATTGTTATTGAAGTAGAGGAAACAACAAATATGACGGTGGCAGTTCCCAAAGATCCTGAGAAAAAGCAGGAATCAATTAAGGAAGACCGTGTGACTCCGACAGTTAAAAATGGGATTCTTTTAGTCAATAAAAAGCATCCTCTACCAGCGGACTACTCGCCTGGAGAAGATTCAACAGCGGTTGAACAGCTGAATCAACTAATTCGTGAAATGCAACGCTTAGGGTATGACATAAGCGATGATTATAGTGGTTTTCGGTCCTTTGA
Source organism: uncultured Carnobacteriaceae bacterium (assembly GCA_964425775.1). Classification (GTDB taxonomy): domain Bacteria; phylum Bacillota; class Bacilli; order Lactobacillales; family Carnobacteriaceae_A; genus Atopostipes. Next base: position 1,011 of record CAYROB010000054.1, on the reverse strand, counting down.
CTATCAAAAGAACTTATATGAACGATATGTAGAGAAAGATGGGCAAGAAGCCGCTGATACCTATTCAGCAAGACCAGGATATTCTGAACATCAAACAGGGTTAACCTTTGATTTAAAACATTGGGATGGTTCGTTAGTCATAAAAGAAGCAGAAGCACAATGGCTTGCTAAAAATGCAGCTAATTACGGTTTTATTATTCGTTATCAAGTAGGAAAAGAACATATCACAGGTTATCAAGCTGAACCTTGGCATTTACGATATATTGGCGAGGAAGCCATAAATATTTACAATTCTAGTCTTACACTTGAAGAATACTTGGGAGTTGAGGGTGGAGATTATTACGATGAATAAAGGAAAGAATTATTAAAATATAGGAGAGACAGCGCAGTCAGTCTAGATTGCGCTATATATTTAAGTAAGTACAAAAATTCACAAGAGCTTGCAATTAACCAAAGTAAATGCTAGTATATTATTATACAAGTGTTGGAAGCGTTTTCCTTGAGAGGGAGGAGTTATTACAATTACCTATCTCACTGGCTTACGCTTTTTATTATATGAAAGTAAGTGAGATGGGTCACAAGATGTAGGTCTATACTATAAAAAAGAGAGGAAGAATTAAATGAAAGTACTTATTTTAGGTGGAGCAGGCGGAATGGCTGTTGGAGGCGCAACTTACTTAGTGCGTTATGAAGATGTATCATCAGTTGTCTTATCCGATTTGGATTTAGATGCAGCGAATGAAGCGGCAGCAAAATTGGATTCAGATAAGATTTCAACAATGCAACTGGATATTATGGACAAAGAAAAATTAATTGAAACAGCTCGAAAGTTTGATGTTGTCTTAAACTGTGTAGGTCCATTTACTAAATTTGGCGTACCGATTTTAGAGACAATTATTGAAGCTGGGGTCGATTATGTTGATGTTTGTGATGATCATGATGCGGCTGAAAACTTAATAAAGCTGGATGATAAAGCTAAAGAAGCAGGAATTACTGCTTTAATTTGTACAG
>CAYROB010000053.1:0-7600 GCA_964425775.1 uncultured Carnobacteriaceae bacterium | reverse complement strand
CTTTTTAAATATTATCGAATGTATAGAATCCATTTTCTTTCTGTACCAATTTAGGTGCAACTTGTAGTGCACCATTTGCGAAGATATCTTTAGATTGTGCACGGTGTGAAATGGTTATTTCTTCATCGATTCCAGCGAAGAACACATCATGTTCTCCAACTATTGTGCCTCCGCGGATTGCTGAAACTCCTATCTCATTTTCCTTCCGTTTTTCAAACACATCATGGCGATCATAAACTGCTTCGGCATCCTTGCGTGATGAAACTGACTTTATTGTATCCAGCAACAAGTTCAGTGTCCCGCTAGGCGCATCAATCTTTTGATTGTGATGTTTTTCAAGTAGTTCTATATCATAAGACTCTAACAGTTCAGTTGCTAAAGCAACGATTTTTGTCAGAACATGAACGCCATAACTCATATTTGGGCTAAAAAAGATTGGCTGGTCAGCAGATTTTTCTTTGGCTTTCTCAATGATTTCTTCTTTTCTACCCGTGGTAGCGATGACAATTGGTAGTGTCACTTCATCAGTCGTTAACATTTCTAGGGTTAAATCAGGATGGGAAAAATCAATGATTAAGTCTGCATCAGGTAATTCTTTAAAAGAATGGACTGTCTGATAAGGCGTTTTGTCACCTTCAGGTACAACTACACCAGCAATTTCATAGCCTTTTTCTTCAGCCAAGTGGGCAACAGATTTTCCCATTGCACCATAGCCAACTAAGATTATTTTCATTTAGCACCCAGTCCTTTTTGTAAGTCTTTATAAGATGCAACAAACGCTGAAACATCAGATTCATCTAAGCCAACTAATGGCATTCTGAATTCGTAATTTCCAAAACCTAAATGACTGACAATAGCTTTGATTGGAAGTGGGTTTAGTTTTGAACTAATTAGGTCGACAAATGGGAATATAAGATTATTTAATTCAGCTGCCTTTTTCGGATCTGTTTGTGATAATTCATAAAGTTCCTGTTCTTCATTTGGAATCACATTTGCAACAACTGAAATAATTCCGTGGCCACCAACTGAATAAAATGGTAGGACAATGTCATCATTTCCACTATAGAATGCAAAGTCAGCATCCACAAGTCCAATCATGCGGCTTAAGCGGACTAAATCACCAGTTGCATCTTTCAATCCAATAATATTCGGATGTTTTGAAAGTTCGGCAACTGTTTCAGGTTCTAAAGTCATTCCTGTTCGAGCAGGGACATCATATAAAATAATTGGTAATTCAACGGCATCGGCAATCGCAGTAAAGTGGGCAATTGCTCCAGCTTGTGTTGTTCGGTTATAGTAAGGTGTAATTAAAAGAAGACCATCCACACCAAGTTCTTGGGCTGCAAGTGAACTTTCAATTGCTGCTTTTGTATCATTTGAACCTGTACCTGCGATTACTGGGATATCACCATCCGCAACTTTCATAGCAATCTCGAGTGTTTGAAGTTTCTCTTCACTTGTTAATGTAACGGATTCTGCTGTTGTTCCGTTAATAATAAACGCTTGTAAATTATTCTCCTTTAAAAAATGTAGATGCTTCTCAAAACTCTCTGTATCTAATTGACCATCTTTAAAGGGTGTTGTAACAGCTGCTGAAGCTCCAGTAAATAATTTCGTCATTATATAATCACCTTTCTATTTTTTGAATTATTGATTCATTAGTTGTTCTAAGATTTGTACAGTATTTAAAGCTGCGCCTTTTAGAATGTTATCACTAACAGTCCATATATGGAATGAATTTTCTAAACTGTCATCTCGACGGATACGACCTACGAAGATCTCATCTTTTCCTGTTGCATCGAGAGGAGTAGGGTATTCCAATTTTTCTGGATCATCTTTTAAAATGATGCCTGGCTTATTCTTGAAGACTTCTTTTACTTCATCAACAGTTGCTTCCTTTTCCAAGGTTACGTTCATCGCAACTGAATGGGAAGATTTGACTGGTACGCGGACACAAGTCGCGGTTACTGCTAAATTAGGCAAGTCTAAGATTTTACGTGTTTCATCAATCATTTTTTGCTCTTCTTTAGTATACGCATTATCTAAGAAATCATCAATGTGTGGTAAGACATTATCATAAATTGGGTAAGGGTAGTTTTCTGGTTCTTCACCACGTTCACCACGCTCTAAATCCTCAATACCTGCTAATCCTGAACCTGATACAGATTGATAAGTCGTGTAGGCGACACGTTTTAGACCAAATGCTTTATCTAAAATTTTAAGTGGCGACACTGATTGAATTGTTGAACAGTTTGGGTTTGCGATAATCTTGCGTTTTAAGCTTGCTTGATTGACTTCAGGTACAATTAGGTCAATCTCTGGATTCATTCGCCAGGCGCTTGAATTATCAATGACAATAGCACCATTCTCTTCAAAAAGCGGTGCATATTTTAGACTAAGTCCACCACCAGCAGAGAGTAAGACAAAATCAAAATCTTCTTTTGTCACTTCTTCAGTTAATTCGCGAATGACAATATCTTTTCCTTTAAAAGGAATTGTTTTACCCGCAGATCGAGCAGAGGCGAGGAGTGTCAATTCCTTAATTGGTAAATCCTTTTTTTCTAGAATATTCAAAATTGTTGAGCCAACTAGACCAGATGCTCCTACAACAGCAATATTATACATTTATTCATTCAATCCTTTCTATTCTTCAAAGTATTTTACTAAATATTGAATTCTTCACACAGCAAACGGGTAATTTCCTCTGCATATTTTTTTTCAACTAAACAAGAAATACTAATTCCTGAGGTTGAGATTTGATAAATACGCATATCATTGTTGATCACCGTCTTATAAATATCTGAAATTACACCAGGAGCTTCCATCATTCCTGCACCAATGACCGATACTTTCACATAGTTTTCGTTTAATGAGACATCAATCTCTGGGTATTGTTCTTTCAAACTGATAATTGACTCGGTTAAGCGTCTTTTATCTTCTAATTTCGTAGTAAAACTATAGTAGTTTTTATTTTCACTTTCCGTTTGAGAAATTAGGTCAATTGTAATATTACTTTTTTCCAACAAAGCAAAAATATCTTTGGTTAATTGGGCGTTGTATCCTTCATATTTAATATTGACTTGAATGACTTCATCATCCAAAGCAATCCCAGTAGCTACATTTTTTTCTAATAAAGTTTGATCTGACACAATCCATGTTCCTTTCTCTTTTGAAAGTGCTTTTGCGATATAGAGGGGGACGTTGTAATTTTTAGCAATTTTAATTGAGCGTGTTTCGATAACACTTGCACCTAAGAAGGCCATTTCCATCATTTCTTCATAGGAAATCATGTCGATTTTTTTTGCATTTGCATAGAGTCGTGGATCCGTACTAAAGATTCCAGTAACGTCAGTATAAATCTCACAAGGGCAGCCAAGTGTTGCGGCAATAGCCGTTGCGGTAGTATCTGAGCCACCCCGACCAAGCGTTGTAATTTCTAAATCTTCATTAATTCCCTGGAAACCTGCCACAACAAGAATATCATTAGTTTCCAATAGTTTTTCTAGTCTTTCTTTTTCAATCGAAGCAATCTGACTTTTCATTGTTGCTTTTGTTGTTGTAATGCCTGTTTGATAACCAGTAAGTGGCTTAGCTTTGACACCCATATCTTTTAAAGCCATTGCCAGATAAGCAATTGTTTGCTGCTCACCTGAAGATAGTAACATCGCCATATGTTCATCATCCGGATTATGTGTTAGGCTCTTAATGTTATTCAAAAGAATATCGGTTGTGTCACCCATAGCAGAGACAACAATAATTAACTTACCATTATTTTTCACACGATCTCTTAAGTACTTAGCAATTTCTGTGATTTTATTTAAATCGCTAACACTAGACCCACCATATTTAAGAACCTTTACGTTCTGATTCATTTGTATTCAACCTCTTTGTTTTTATAGTCTTTCTTAGTTGAATAAAAGGAAGAGGGTAGAGTAAAATAAAAAACAAGCCGGTAGATTACACGACTTGTTTTAATAAATTATTATAAACAAGGAAGCTCATCTACGCTAGTGCTCGACAGTCTGTAAATTATTCATTTACAACCCAACAATTTGTAGACTGTAATCCACAAATCATTTCGGCAAAATCCCCTTTCCATATTTCAAATTACAGTTTCTAGAAATATGTACTAATGTCCTTTGCGCCTCATCCCAAAGTTTCTTTTATTCAATTATTAATTAAATATAACAAAGATTAAGATTAAAGTAAACTCATTAATAGACATAATGTTTAGTTGGTAGTGACAAGTGTTTCAAGTACTAGTTTTATATCAATGGATTACAAAAAAGGAAGTTTGTTTATACAGTGTTTAACTGCGTTTCACACTACAACTAATTGACTTCCTCGTAAAGACTTTCACCGATTAGATTTAATTGATTTTCCCACTCTTTTTCTGTCAATCCATGTTCTTTAACATACCGGTTCGTAGAAATTCGTCTACATTCAGGTGTGCATCCACGTAAGTATTTCGCTTCGTTTTCTTCGCTCATAAACACTTGCTTGTTGCACAGTGGATTTGCACAGTTCACATAGCGGTCACATGGTTGGTCATCATAAATATCTTTTGAGATGATTTTGGGTTCAATATGGTTAATTGGTACCGCGATGCGCTCATCGAAGACATACATTTTTCCATCCCAAAGATCGCCTTTTGTTTGAGGATCTTTTCCGTAGGTATCAATACCACCTTCTAATTGACCAATTTCCTTACCGATCCCTTCACGCAACATCCAACCCGAAAACTTTTCGCAACGGATACCGCCTGTGCAGTACATTACTACTTTTTTATCCATGAATTTTTCTTTGTTCTCAATAATCCAATCTGGTAATTCGCGGAAGTTCTGAATTTCAGGGCGGACTGCACCTTTGAAGTGTCCTAAATCATACTCATAGGTATTTCGAGTATCCAATACAATTGTATCTTCATCCAAAATAGCTTCACGGAACTCACTTGGTTTTAATTTTTTACCAGTGATCTCATTTGGATCATGGTCTACATCATCGCTTAGTTTTAAGCTGACAATCTCTTCACGGGGGCGAACAACCATCTTGCTATGTGCGTAATCATCTACCTCGTCAATCTTAAACCAAACATCTTCAAAGCCAGGAATCGAATGGAGATAGTCTTTGTATTGATCAGTTTGCTCAATTGTTCCGGAGACTGTCCCATTAATGCCATTTGGACTAACTAAAATCCGACCGCGTAAACCGATGTCCTTAGTGAATTTTAAATGTTCGGCTGCAAACTTTTCGGTATCATCTATTGTCTGGTATTTGTAATATAATAATACTCTATAATCTTTTGACATAATTTCCCTCCTAGCAGTTACCTGTGTTTCGTGTTTGTATAATTGATACTCTCATTATATCCCTCATTGATTAGGTATACAATTGATTGAAATAGAGAAGAGGAAAGGGTATTGAAGATAAGTTTACTTACTAAAATAATTGATTAAACTTGTTGCTCCATCAGCAGCTAGATAACCAATTAAAGTGATTGTTCCGAGTTTGCCTCCAATCCCTGCAAGTAAGGGATACGCAGGAACAAAAAGGATGAATGCAAATAATTCGATAAAGAAAAGGAAACGTAAACTATCCACTCGTTCCGGTGCCGAGGTCCCCATAAAAGTCCCCATAAAAGCAGCGTTAATCAATACAGGCCACTTGTTTGGAATTAGAATATTAAGAATTAAAGTAACAAGCATTGCTGCTTGAACGCCAGAAAGATCCGTTTTTTCTTCTAAAAGATAAGCCGAAAATGAACCTATTAAAAGAAATAGAAAACTGGGGATTATTATTTCTTTCTCCAAAGGTGCACCAATACCCGTAGTTACATTGGGAAACAAAAATATAAAAAGAAATGAAGTCATGTAGGCATTTAAACCAGCACGTCCGCCTGTTGCACGATAAGATGGTTGAAAATAAAGGAAAAAGAGACTACCAACAAATCCAAGAAGTAAGGCTAAGATCCAGTTAGAGATAAACTGATTATTAACCATACCCGTAAAGGTACCGGTGTATACAGTAGCTTGGAAAATAGGAAAGCGTTCAGGTATCAAAAAAACCATGGTTAAAACAACGATACTTGCTGCCAAACTTACGCTGAGGTTCAGCAAATTCGCGAGCAAGTATGTTGCAAATGACGCAAAAGTAAATGCTAATACTATTTTGATTTCTTCATTTGTAGAAAATTGCTTTGCCCATGCCTTATTATGTACTTGCACGCTATCAAATTCATTTTTTAGACCAACTAGTGCAAGTAAAGAAACTACGCTAATTGAAATAACCATCCCTAAAGAATCCAATGCAAAAGCGCTTTCAAAAGTTCTTTGAATAAAAGCAATAAAAAAGAATGTCGTCACTCCAAATTTAAATAATCCTATCATATCTAATGTTTCAAATTTCTCACGCATAATATTACTCCTATATATAAAGTTTTATGTGTCTTTAATTCATCCAATTGATTATAGCAAAGAATAGATGCATCTTAAAGTATTTTACAATTCAGGAGCTAAATTCGAGTAAAAGAGGGCATATCAAAAATAAGGAGAAAGTCTATAGCATATGATGATTTTATTAGTCATCACAGGAGCTCTCTGAGAGAAGTTGTGATCATAGATAGGTCATTACAATTGAACTGGGTGTCAGAGACGTCGTTAAAAGCAGCAAATTAATATGATTTACAGGAAAAAGGAAGCCCGAAAGTGCTGATCCATAAGGGTTCAAGCAGGAAATTAATTTAGTGACCAATTTACAAAAACAAGTGCTTATTTAGTGGGTAAATGAGACTTAAGACAGCAAAGTAAATATTTTACTAGTTAAATAGCTGTATTTAATGATTTGATGAAATATTTGCTTGAAATTCATTTAGAAGAGAGCGATTAGGGTAAAAAAACAGGATAAAGGAGATCTGTCTAGTATTCATTTCTTTAGACGTAACTGGGTATAATATATATTATGTAAACCTATAGATAGAAATAAGAATTGCTCTTATGCGATTTCTTAAAATTCTTGCGCTCTCTTTTATTTCTGTTGATCTTCATTAAAATAGATTTGATATTTTTCTATATGGATTTAGTCTTTGTAAGTTATTGTTCATCTGATATTATTTTTGAGTTGTTAAAAGTTATTCTACTTACATGTAGCTAAGATTCTTAATTTTATTTACCATCCGGAAACTCACAACAATAAATTAGATTACTTATTATATAATTGATTTGACGATTAGCTAAATGTAGAATATAAATTACTATGAGGTAAATTGTATAATTACTAATCAATGCCAAGCTGCAGTTCGATTTATTACCAGTATTTCTCTGAAACAATCATCAATTCACTGAACAAGTGTTAACGTCAAGTAGAAAACCACAATTTCTGCTCATTAGTTTTCCGCAGAAACTGCTCGATAAGATTCGGCACCTTTCCTAATCGAAAACTCTTTGTCGATGTTTCATTCGATAACTTTCGTCATTCATCTGAATAAGTTCTACACGATGGAGAAGGCGGTCGAGTATCGCTGTTGCGACACCCTCATCACCTAATAGCTCTCCCCATTGATCGGGACTCTTATTTGAAGTCAGTATGATTGAACTACGTTCGT
>CAYROB010000052.1:1506-7642 GCA_964425775.1 uncultured Carnobacteriaceae bacterium | reverse complement strand
AGTCTGTTAAGAATGACTCGATTTCATTTGACTGGATAGTAGCCGTACTTTCGACTAAGTCCGTATTCGATTCAATCATTGTACTTTTAGTAAAATTATAAGCTACTAAAGACAAGATTGTTAACGATGTGATAACTAATACTGAAACCACCATTGATAATTTATGACGTATGCGCATGTAACTTCCTCCATTATGTATTCTTTTTAACTATGTATCCGTTCCCAAGGTAGTATACCGAAATCTGAATTCAAAGACATTAAGTTCTCCTAAAAAAAACAATGAAAAAACATCTCTAAGCTTTAGAGGTCAAAAACTCAACACTCGATTAAGTGTTGAGTCCTCTGAATAGTTATTTTTTAATATTGAAATGTTGAAATTGATTCTTCTAACTCTCCAGCCATTTCTGCTAAGTTCATCGTTGCACCTGCAATTTCTTCCATCGCAGCTGTTTGATCTTGTGAACTTCTGGATACCATTTCGGATGCTTCGACATTTCGATGTGATAAAGTTTCCATCATGTTGAAATTATCTTGGACCTCGATCGTATTCTCATTTACCCCATTAATTAAGTCAGTCACATCTTTAATTTGAACAAAAATAGTATTCATTTGATCGAGAATATTCTCAAAGCTCGCAGCAGATTTCGTTACAACCTCAACACCTTTATCGACTTCCTCATTATTATGCTCGATCGCAGTTACAGAGTTTGCAATTTCGTGTTGAATATTTGTAATGAGTCCTTCTATTTGTCTTGAAGATTCTGCCGATTCTTCTGCAAGCGTTCTGATCTCATCGGCAACTACTGAAAATCCTCTACCAGCTTCGCCAGCACGTGCGGCTTCGATGGCTGCATTTAAAGCGAGTAGGTTTGTTTGTCCAGCAATCGAGCCGATTGTTACGACAATTTCTTCTATTTTTCGTGAATTTTCATTTAACTGTGAAATTTCTTGAGCAGTCTGATTTGATGATTCTTTTAAATCACCCATTCGAATTACAGCATTTTGTGATTCTTCTAAACCTCTCTTAGCAGTATCTACAGCCATGACAGAATATTCGTTAATGTTATTAATATTTGTGTTTACATTACCGATATTATTAATCATATTTTCGACCGTTTCATTTGATGAAGCGATTGATTCGCTTTGATCGTTTGCTGCTTCGGTCACTTCCATCATTGTACTAGACACCTCTTGTGCTGATGCCGTCACCTCTTCAGATGATGCAGAAAGTTCCTGGCTTGTTGCTGATACTTGTTGTGATATATTACTTGATTTTGAAATAAGATCACGTAAGTTCCCAATCATTAAATTGAAGGAGTTACCTAATATTCCAATCTCATCTTCTGTCTCCACTTCGACCGTTTGCGTCAAATCTCCTTGAGCCACGATATTTGTAACGTTGATTAAATCATTAATTGGATTCAATAAATAGTTTAATAACACATAAAATAATCCTAATAATACAACCAGCAAGATTCCAGTAACGATAAATGAATTTCGCTTAATTGCGGATAACTGACTCACAATTGCTGTACGATCATTGACCACTTTAATATATCCAACTGTTTCACCATTAAATGTATTAAATGGAACCAACATGACATTATACCTATCATCTTCTGTTGTTAAGTAAAGCGTCTGATTATCCGCTAACTTTTCTAAATGACTTTCATCCTCTACCACCCAATCATCTGCCTCTGCAGTACTTGATAATGGTGTTGTATCCAACTCATAGAGAAAATATTCGCCACCATAGTTTTCTTTAATTCCTTCTAAAAATCCTGTCCCAAAATTACTACCATACTCCAAACTTCCAGTGTGAGCACCTTCGTAAGTCATTGGAACAACTACCCTAAAACCAAATCCAGCTCCACCCGCTTCAAGACCTTTAACCATTTCCTGTTTTTCATTGGCCTCATTGACTGTCATACGAAAATTTCTTAAACTATCTCCAAAATTTTGGGGATTATGCAATCTTAAAAATGAATAGGAATCCGGTGTATGAAATTGGACTTGAGCAATATCCTCCTGAATATTTTCATATACAGGTAATAACATTCTTTCTAATTCTACGCGATCTCTTTCAGCAAAAGCTTTTTGGACTTCTATATTATTCGCAAGCGATGAAACACCGATTTCGGCTGCTTTCAATTGTTCATCCATCTGGATATCAATTGAGTCTTCTAATACACCTAACATCTCTTCTTCACTTTCAACAACTGTTGAGGTTGTTGCTCTAAATGTATAAAATGATAAGATTGAAAAAATAATAATTACAGATGTTGTAAATCCTAAAAATATTTTTGACTTCAGTTTCATTCGTTCATTCTCCTTTTTTTTGCTATTTAATTATATCGGCACTTATTATCAGACATTAAGTGTAAAACTATATATATCATTTGATTTCACGGAATAATCGCTCTAAAATTAAAGTGAATGGATTAAACCTTAGAAAATAAAGGCAGATACTATCATGTTAAAATGCGAAACGGAAAATACATTGCACTAATTAAGAGAGTTAGACTATTAAATTATTATATAAGGAGAGATTTAAATGACCCCAGAAAATTTACTCAATGTAATTCATCAACGGACTTCTATCAGGGAATTTACCGATGAAGAAATCTCTGATGACATCTTACTCAAAATTGCCAGAGCTGGTCGTGCCTCACCGACGGCAAATAACAAACAAAATCGTACATTTTCTATTGTAAAAAATAAAGAACTCATTCAACAGCTAGCCAAAGCTATTGAGGATGAAACAAAGCGGGATGATTATAACTTTTTTAATCCTGCAGCCATTTTACTAATTAGTGTTCCTGATGCTACTCCATACAGCCTTTTTGAAGTTGGTGTCGCATCGCAAAATATTATGCTAGCTGCAACTGCTCTCAATATAGGCTCTGTTTGGACTAGCCAAATTAAAGGTCTGTCTAATCAACCAGCGATTCGTGCAGTTTTAGACCAAGTTAACATTCCTACCGACCACCAATGTTTCAATGTCATTGCTCTAGGTCATCCTGCTGAACATCCTGAAGTAAAAGAGCGAACAGAAAAGATCCATTTATTTTAACAATCTATCAATTTTTAGTGCACGATTTTAATTTATTCGTGCTAAACTGTATGGACTATCTAGAAGAAAGAGTGAATATTATTAAAAACAATTATAGTTCTACTTATATTGTAGAAGAACCAACAGAATTGCTAGTTTTTCTCTTAAAAGTAATGGATGATAAAAGTCGTAACAATGTGAAATCTATTTTAAAACGTGGTCAAGTAGCGATTGACGGTCGTACAACGACTCAGTTTAACGATCCACTAAAGCCTGGGCAAAAAGTAAATATTTTAACGAATGAAGCAGCCATGCGAATTGGACGCTTAGATGGAATCTCCATTCTCCATGAAGATGATTCGCTTATTGTCATTTATAAAGATGCCGGCGTCCTATCTATGGCATCAAAAAATCCAAAGGAACGAAATGCTTACCAACAAATAACTGAATATGTAAAATTTGAACATCCGCGGAATCGAATCTTTATTGTTCATCGTCTAGATCGCGATACTTCTGGTGTAATGATTTACGCTAAAACAGAAGAAGTAAAAGACAAACTTCAAGATAACTGGCATGATATTGTCAAGAAAAGACTCTATACTGCAGTCGTTGAGGGGGATGTTGTTATAGAAGAAGATACCATTTCATCTTGGTTAAATGAAACAACAACTCACCGTGTCTACTCTACTCCAACGGATAAAGGAGACAGCAAACATGCGGTTACGCATTACAAGAAAATCGGTGGAAATGATGAATTCTCATTAATGGAAATTGAACTCGAAACCGGTCGAAAGAATCAAATTCGTGTCCACATGCATGATATCGCGCATCCAGTAATTGGTGATAAAAAGTATGGTTCGCGCAAGAATCCAATTCGTAGACTTGGATTACATGCTACGACCTTAGAACTCATACACCCAACAACAAATAAACTTGTTACGTACACCGCACCAGCACCAGGTGTTTTCAGAGGACTTACTCGTTAAATCACAAATAAAAGCCCCTAAAATTTTAGGGGCTTTTACTATATATAAATATATTCATATAATTGCAAATAATTGTGTTGTTTGCTGATTAATAATCAGCGATTGGCATAATTCCCATACCAATTGACCCAACACCTGTATGTGTTCCGATAACTGAACCGAGTACTGATGTTTTTTCTTCGTTAACTGGTAAATCTTTCATGACAGTTTCCACAGTTAGTCCCAAGCGTTCTTCATCCATTGCATGGGCAAAACCAACCATTATTCCATTTGGATATTTCTCATAATCTTCTTGTGCCAATTCTGCAAATCGGCGATTTAAGCGCTTATCCGTTCGAATACCTTCGAAAAATTGAATCTTTCCATCTTTTCCGATACACAGTAAGGGTTTTATTTTCAGTAAATTCCCAAATTTTGCTGCACTAGCTGGTAATCGTCCACCTTTAACAAGATTATCTAAATCCGAAACACTTAAATAAATAATGCTATTTTCCGCAACCCAATTTAGCTTCTCATAAATCTCTTCAAGTTCAATCCCTTTATCAAGCATTTCTAGTGCTTGTACAATCAATGCTTGAATAACAACAGATGCACCTTTTGAATCAACTACTTTTACGTTAATCTTATCGGCATAATCATCTGTAATCATTTTAGCGGTTTGATATGCGCCACTTAACCCTCCTGATAAATGAATACAAAGTAGCTGGTCGTACTCTTTTTCGATAATTTCCTCAACTACCTCCAGATATTTTCCTGGGGACGGTTGCGAAGTAGTCGGCAGTTTCTCTGCTTGTTGAAGCTTAGCATAGAAGTCTTCAAGTATAACTGGGTCAGATGTGTCCAGAAATTCAAACCCTCCTTCAAATGTTGTCGTAAATTTCAATTCATAAATATCTGGATGATTTTTAATTTCTTCACTTGCATAGGCTGTACTGTCGATTATAATTGCTGTTTTCAAAATATCCCTCTATTCCACTCACTCACCTATCTAAGAATAGATTCTCTAGCTAGTGAGTGATAATTTATTCAACTCATTTCATTTTATTCTTCTAGTGTGTCACCATCTCTAAATTCTTCCAATGGTTGTTTCATTACCTTTACTTTTGCGATAACCTTTTTCTCAAGCGCTAGAATTCTAAATAAATAACCATTAAAGACAAAGTCAGAATCATGATTCATCAAATCTTTTTTGGTTGGTATTCTACCCAAGCGACCAATGATAAAGCCATTGATTGTATCATATTCTTCAACCGGAAGCCCAATTTGAAGAATTTCTTCCAAATCATCCACATCACAGGAGCCTTCCACCAAATACTTGTCATTTTCTAATATAACAATTTCAGATTCTTTCCTATCTGCATCATACTCATCAGCAATTTCTCCCATGATTTCTTCAATTAAATTTTCCATAGTGACAATCCCGGCTGTTCCACCATACTCATCAATAACAATACCCATATGTGTTTGATTGATTTGTAGCTCTCTAAATAGTTCATCCGCTTTTTTGGAATCTGGTACAAAATAAGGTTCTGTGATAAAATCATGAATCTTAAAATCTTCTTTTTTTCCTATACTTAGATAACGTAGTAGCTCACGTAAGTGAATAATACCAATGATATTATCTATATCATTTTGATACACTGGATAACGAGTAAATCTTTCTTCGTTAATTAACTCTAAGATTTGATCTAAACTCTCATCTGAATCAATTGCAACAACATCCGTTCGATGAGTCATAACCTCTGTTGCTTTCATGTCATCAAATTTAAATATATTTTCAATCATTTCTTTCTCAATCGGGCTAATTTCACCCGCCTCAACCATATTCCTGATCTCTTCTTCAGTGACAGCTTCTCTGATTCTTTCAGGATTAATTCCAATTGTTCTTAGAATAAAGTTCGTTGAAATAGATAAGAGTTTTACAACCGGAGTTGTAATAACTGCCAGAGCTGTCAACGGATAGACAGCAACATAGGCAAACTTCTGAGGATGTGCCATCGCAATCCGTTTAGGAACAAGTTCTCCAAATAACAGCATCAAATAAGAAGTAATCAAGGTAATGAAGAACATTGAAAAAGTCTTAACTGCACCGATTGGC
>CAYROB010000052.1:0-1496 GCA_964425775.1 uncultured Carnobacteriaceae bacterium | reverse complement strand
CAAGTCAATAAAAAGTAAAATCCATTCTGTTAGCAGACTTGCAAATGCTTCAGCTGCAAACACCCCTGATAGTATACTCGCTAAAGATACACCAATTTGAATTGTTGATAAAAACTTATTAGGCATTTCCTTTAACTTTAGAACGTATTCTGCTTTTCTATCCCCCTCAGTCACTAAAGACTTTAGGTTTCTTTCCTTTAATGAAATAAAAGCTATTTCACTTCCGGCAAAAAATCCATTAAATACAATCAATACAAATAATAAGAGTACTGAAACTCCCATCCGGCAAAACCTCCTTTATTCTTCCGTCTTAACGTTACTTCTCTATCCCGGTGATGCCAATCGCTCCAGGCCCTGTATGACTTGAGATTACTGCACCGGCTTTAGTCCAACGTGATTCTTCAACACCATTTTCCTTTAATACTTTTGAGATGATTACTTTATGCTCTTCACTCACCTCTGGTGCACCTGTTATTAGAACAGTCTCCGGATCAATCGCCTTTCCTTTAAAGAAGTCGCTAATCATTCGTTTGATACAACGCTCAAAAGGACCTCGATATCTTTTTCCAGAAACCAAATAGCCATTCTCTAAGACAATTGCCGGTTGAACTCTTAACAAATTTGCACCGTGAAACACTAAGTTTGATACACGTCCACCCGCTCTTAGGTAAACAAGTGTCTCAGGTAAACAAACTGTATGAGTTCGTTCACGAATATCTTCAACAAAAGAGATTATTTCTTCTGGAGTTACTTCTGGATTCTCTTCGATAAATTCAGCTGTTGCTTTTACAATAGCCGCTGCTCCAAGTGCAACATGCTTACAATCAACTAAATGAACATTTTCAAAGTCTTCTGCTGCAATATGTGCAGAGTTAAAAGAAACAGTTGTTACAGCTGAATAGCCAATATGGATAATATGTGCATCTGGGTGTTCCGCAAAAACCTCTTTAAAGGCATCGATATTATCTTGTGGTGTTGAACCTGATGTTTTTGGTAAGATTCCTGTTTCATCATAAAAATCAAATACTTTCTGGACATCAAAACTGCCATCTGGATAAGTCTCTTCACCCATTGTTACGTGCATTGGAATAACTTTCACATTGTAACGTTCAATCATTTCTTGCGGTAAATCCGAACCACTCTCTGTTGTAATTACATATTTATTCATTATTTACCTCCATTTTTTTACGATTATTTCACTAGTTGTTTAATTATACCATATTCATCCTTTACAAATATGATTAAATATTGCATTTTTTCATAACTCAAAACAGATAAAGTCAATATCATCTGTCTAAAGAGAAATTGATCTGGACCTTCTGTACTTTTTCTATTTTTTTAGCTGAACAAATTTATTTTAAAATAAAAAAACTCGAATACTAATTCTCTTGTTTTATTCAAATCCATAAGAGAAGTTAAGCTATTCGAGTTTGCTTTATCGTATTCTATTCTATTATATCTTTTTTGTTGAATTAGTTAAAGTTATATTCTGTGAC